>DNHA01000344.1:4090-5846 GCA_003486025.1 Micrococcaceae bacterium
GAAGGGCAGTGAGGTAGCGACCAGCAGGTGGCGGAATCCGCCTTGCATGTGCTCGTCGAGCCACGCATTTTCCGTTGGATCTAGCAGGGCACGCGTTGCCGGTTCCAGGTTGCGGGAAGCACGGGAGTCCACCACGATCAGCCGCACCGTATCCCAGTCGCGGCAGTAGCTGAAGCGGTATTCTTCCGGTGCGGCATCGATGCGCTCGGCGAACCGGTCCAAATCGGCGGTGATATCAAGTTCTTCGGGGCCGGTGTGTGCCTTGATGCGGTGCCACAGTGGATCTGCAGCCCGCCCCTCGGCGGAGACCTTGCCTAAGTGCTGATAGATCCAGTAGGAGCCGAGGCCCGCAACAATGCGTTGGTGCCACCAGCTGGTCTGCTCCATGTCCTGTTTCCAGCTCAGTGAGGAGTTCCAATCGTCGCGGATGTCATGGTCGTCGAAGATCATGGCGCTGGGCAGGGTGGAAAGAAGCCAGCGGTTGGCCGGGTCCGACCACGCCAACCGGTACAGGTGGGCGTATTCCTCGAAGTCCTTCAGCTCCGCCCCGGGTTCTTCCTTGATATCGCGCCGGCTGCGGATGAACTCGCGCATCTGCTCACTGGTGGAGTCCGCATACACCTGATCGCCGAGGAAGAGCATCAAATCCGGCCACGGTCCGTGCTCCGGGCCCGCCATGGACAGGGCATAGGCGCGCATCGCGTCCACCCCGTGCTTGCGGTTGCCCGCCGCGTCATGCGGAACGCTGGTGCGGCAGGACCCGAAGGCCAGCCGTGGATTCTTGGCGGGGTCGATGGTGGCGATCATCGATTCGGGGAAGCCATCCTCGCGCGGCCAGACCGGTTTCCCATCCAGATGCACACTGTAGGCAGTGACGCTTCCAATCTCGAGCCCGCACACCTGAACCAACGCATAGTGGTGGCCGTGGGCAGCAAAAGTCGGCGCACTCCAGGTTTCTTCACCGCAGCGGACCTCGACGGTGCAGGAGCGAGCTGTCTCCACCCAGATGCTGGCGGAGCTGGCATCCACGTGGCGCAGCATCGGGCCAAGGACCAGGTCCTGATCGTTTTGGTGGCTCATCGATTTTCCTTCCCTGAAGGTGCAGGTCAACCAAGAATGGCACAACAACATCGTGGGGGATAGGCCCGGTTGCCGGGCAAGGGATCAGATCCTGCATAGGATGGGCTGATGAGTGAATCCCCGTATCTGCAAACCCGCCGCCGCCTCGTGGCCGCCGCGCCTTCAGAGATCTTCGAACTGCTCAGGGATCCCGCCATGCACCCGGTCATCGACGGCTCCGGAACGGTGCGGGCCTCGACCGCGAAGGAAGGCAAGCTCAGCCTAGGCAGTGAGTTCGGCATGCCTTTGCGACTGGGGATCCCGTACCGGATCAGCAATACCGTGGTGGAATTCGAGCAGGACCGGCAGATCGCCTGGCGGCACTTCAGCGGGCATCGGTGGCGCTACGAGCTGGAAGCTGTCGGGTCAGGGACACTGGTCAGCGAAACCTGGGACGCGAGCCGGTTACGGCACAAGTGGGTGCTGCGGCTGATGGGCTTCACCCGGAGCACCGGTCCCAATATGGAACGCACCCTGGAACGGCTGGCCGCGCAGTTCCCCGAGACCACCGAGTAAGGGGCCCATTGCCCTGAGCAGCTCGTCGATGATGAGGCAAAACACAGCAATCCGGGGCGGAACAACCCGGCCTTCTTCACCATCGAGCGAGTGTTGGTGCTCCTCACCGTGGTGGCCGTCG
>DNHA01000200.1 GCA_003486025.1 Micrococcaceae bacterium
GCAGTTTTTGAAACCACCAGCCTGAAAACTTCTCTGGGAGAGAGAGTGTGATGACAAGCCAAGAGGAAGGCTTCGCGCCGATAGAGATTGAGGCGTGGTTGAACGGCAAGGCCAGTTGGTTGCGGGCGGCCGCGCATGATTTGATCAACCAGCGGCGCATGCCCGACGAGGCGGGCATCGACGCACTTGCAGATCACTGTTTGCAAGAGGCAGCAAAGGCATTGAGCAAAGATTCCGCCCTGCTAGTGCCCGGCGCCATTGCCGGCACTCCGGGGCGCGCAGGGCTGCGACTGGAACGGCTGTTCGACATCCGCGGTGTCAACGCGCTGGGCGATCAAGCCCTGCTCAAACTAGGGGACGCGGACTTGGCGATCGTGTATGGCCCCAACGGGTCTGGTAAATCCGGATACGCCCGCTTGACCAAGCACTTGTGCGGGGCGCGTTTGGCGGGCCCCATGCATGGCCATGTCTTCCTGGGCGCCGCCGAGAAGCCTGCTGCAATTGTGGAAATCAGGGCAATTAATGAGAGCGGGCCGGCGGCTGAAACATCCGAGTTGGCTTGGGATCTTGCCAAGGGACCGTTGCCCGAGCTGAAAGCGATCCCGGTATTCGACACCGCGACGTCCGTTGAGTACGGTGATAACGCGGCAGCAGCCACGCATATGCCTCGGTCCATGGTGTTCATGGGGCGTCTCATCGAGATATCCGATCGCGTGGGCGCGAACCTGCGCAAGCGAGCGGAACTGTTGGCGAAACAGTTGCCGGATATCGCGGCGGACCTGTCCCAATCGCCGGCGGCTATGAAGCTTCGGGGGCTTCTAAAGCCTAAAGCCCCCGATGCGGCCATTGACGCAGCTTGCAGTGTGTCCGACCAGGAACGCGTGGAACGGGCAACCTTGGAGGCGGCCTTGGCTCAGGCCAACCCGGCCGAGCTCCACACCAAGGTAGTCAAGCACTTGGAACAGCTTGCCAAGAGCAAGCAGTCGGCGCTGGATCGAGAAGGAGCCACCTCCACCGACCAAGTCAACGCAATCATCGCTGCTCGAGCAGAGGCCATCGGCAAGCGAACGGCGGCTAGCGCGCACGCCACCGCGTTCTTCGACAAGCTGCCGCTGAAGGGCGTCGGAGAAGATGTTTGGCGCCGCTTGTGGGCGGCTACAGAAGCGTATTCAAAGGCCTCAGCCTACCCGGATCACGAGCACCCGAACGTCGACGAAGGGGCGAGGTGCGTGCTGTGCCAGCAGAAACTCGACGCCGATTCCAAGGCGCGTATGCTCAGGTTCTCCGAGTTTATTCAGAACAAACTGCAAGCCGACGCAGTAGCCGCTGAAACGTACCTAATCGGCCTAGTGAAGGCAGTTCCGATCGCACCCGACGAGCAGGTGTGGGCCACCGTGAGTCAAGCCATTGGCTTGGACGTGGCGGTTGGCGAATCACTGCGATTGGCTATAGATGCACGGATAAGTGCTTTGAAGACAGCCTCTGATTTGGCAGATGTCCCCAGCGTGAATTGGTCGGCCTGGCATGCCGCGCATGCCAAACAGACCGCAGATCTGGAGCTGGAACGCGATCAGCTTGCTGGGCTGATTGACGTGGAAGGCAGGAAAGCCAGCCAGGAGCGGTTGCTGGAGCTGCGGGGTAAGGAATGGCTGGCCGCAAACGTTTCCGGTATCAAGGCCGAGGTCAGGCGTCTGACCGAGGTTGCGAAGCTCGATGGGGCGATCCGTTTGACGGCAACGAACGCGTTGACTGCGAAGAACAACGAGGTCGCCAGCGCAGAGCTGGCCCAAGGTTTCTGTGATCGCTTCAATGCCGAGATGCGGAAGTTGGGTGGCAAAGGCTTGCCCGTGGTAATGAATCACAAGTCCCAAGGCAAAGGCCGATTCACGTTCTGTGCGGAACTGCTGGCTCCTAAGAAGCCCGTCCAAAACCGTGAGGTGTTGAGCGAGGGTGAGCAACGACTCATAGCTTTGGCTGCATTCTTGGCCGATGCAACCGGAAGTGATCGTTCCATCCCCATCGTGTTCGATGACCCCATCTCATCGCTGGACCAGCGGTTCGAGGAGGCGGTGGCTGCGCGGATCGCCGAGCTTGCCGAGAGCCGTCAAGTCATCGTGTTCACCCACCGGTTGTCGCTCATGGCGTTACTGCAGGACGCGCACGAGAAGCGTGTCGAGAAGGGTTCCAAGGCTCGCTGCAAGGTCATTGCGATTGGGCGGGAAGGGCACCAGACGGGTGTGCCGTCCTCGGTCGACACGTTCTCGCTGAAGCCAAAACCTGGGCTGGGCCAGCTCGTCAGTGACATGGGCGCTGCTAAAAAGCTGGAGCCAAAATTCAAACAGATGGCATTGAAGGACGCCTGCAGCACCTTCCGCATCCTGGTGGAGCGCACGGTGGAAATTCACCGATGCGCGAATATCGTTGGGCGCTTCCGCCGCGAGATCAAAACAATGGGGTGCTAAAGAAGCTGGTGGCTGTCGAACCTACGGATTGCATCTTCATTGACGACTTGATGTCGAAGTACTCCGCTCCCGAGCACTCCCAGCCTGACGACACGCCCACCCACTTGCCTGATCCCGACGAGATCATTGCCGATGCCAGCGCCCTTCGAACATGGATCGATGATTTCGACAAGCGGGCGAAAAGCGCCACGGAGGGAAAAGCGGCAGCATGAATTCACTGGATCTCCAGTGCCGTAGGCTCGGTTGGCCGTACCAACCCAGCGCCTTTGCGTACTTCGCGATGCTGGATTGATGAAGCCAACCCAGCCTACGGAACCTCGATGATGAAAATTAACTCGTGTCCGCCAGGGATGCCGTTCGGCCATTCGATGCGCCGCATGGCAACCGCATAACCGTTGACGAGCAGTGGAGCATCGTCCGCGCGGATCTCCAGTGCCTTTCCGTCGCGCAGCGCACCCGGGATCGCTGCGTTGGCGAGTGTCGAGATGACCTCGAAGAAATGCCCATATGCACGATCAGCTTCGTCCTGCGCATTGACGTTCAGAACCAACTTGAGCTTGGTGACGACGAATTCCTCGCCCTTCACGTAGTAAGCGACATTGCACGGCAGTACCGCATCGCCGATATCGAGATATCTCGAGTTCGCCCTCCATCCCTCATGGTTGCGGTGATAGTCGTTGGTCGGCAGGCCG
>DNHA01000127.1 GCA_003486025.1 Micrococcaceae bacterium
CCTCCGAACAGGAACTACGGCAGCAGCTGATCCAAGCGCGGGCGGTGGATGTAATGGTTGCCGTTGGCACCAACATGTTCTACACCGTCACTCTGCCCGTCACCCTGTGGTTCCTCGACAAGGGCAAGGCCAATACATCGCGTGCCGATACCGTGCTGTTTATCGACGCACGCCACATCTTCCGCCAGATCGACCGCGCCCACCGCGACTGGACCGCCGCGCAGATCGGCTTTATCGCTAACCTTGTGCGCCTGTATCGCGGCGAACCGCTGGACCTCACTCTTGGCGGCGCGGAGGCTGAAGCCAAGCTCAAGGGAGTGTTCGGCGAGCAACCGGCCTATGTCGATGTGCTGGGCCTGTGCAAGGCCGCCACCCTGCAAGAGATAGAAGCCCAAAGCTGGTCACTCAATGCCGGCCGTTATGTCGGCGTCGCGCCGGGCGAGGACGTAAGCGACGAGGACTTCAAAGAGCAGTTGGAAACCCTTAACGAGGAACTGGAATCGCTGAATGCTCAAGCGCGGGAACTAGAACAAACCATTGCTACAAATGTGGCAGAGATTTTGGGGGCATGAGGATGGCGAGCAATTGGTCAACCGCAAAGCTTGGCGACGTTATCGACTTGTTCGACTCTCAACGTGTGCCGCTGAACAGTCGGCAACGGCAAGAACGGAAAGGCAAGTTTCCGTACTACGGCGCACAAGGGATCATTGACCATATCGATGGCTATATCTTCGATGGACGCTACATCCTCGTTGCTGAAGATGGTGAAAATCTGAACAGCAAGAAGCTACCTCTTGCACTCTTCGCAACGGGAAAGTTCTGGGTCAACAATCACGCTCACATCCTGCGCGGTAAGCCGGGCATCACTGACGACACTTTTCTTCTCGCCTGCTTGAATAATGCCGATATCAAAGCATTTGTAACCGGCGCCGCTCAGCCAAAGTTGTCTCAGGGAAATTTGCGGCTAATTGAAATCCCGCTTCCCCCACTCCCCATCCAGCAACGCATTGCGGGCATCCTTTCGGCCTACGACGAGCTCATCGAGAACAGCCAGCGGCGCATCAAGATTCTGGAGTCGATGGCCCGCGCCCTCTACCGCGAATGGTTCGTCCACTTCCGCTTTTCCGGTCATGAAAGCATTCCACGCATAACTTCCCCACTCGGCGAAATTCCACAGGGGTGGGAGGTGAAAAGGATTCAGGATTTCGGCAAGGTCATTACGGGCAAGACGCCAAGCAAGGCAAATGCCGCCTACTTTGGTGACGAGGTGCAATTCCTAAAGACGCCAGATATGCACGGCAACATGTTCATAATCGGAACGAATGAACGCCTCTCATCGTCTGGCACGGCATCGCAAGCAAACAAGACTTTGCCGGCAGGATCAATATGCGTGAGTTGCATCGGAACGATTGGAGTTGTCTCAATCACCACAGAGGAATGTCAAACCAATCAGCAGATCAACTCGGTGATTCTGGCAAACCCCGCCAGCCGTGAGTTTCTCTTTCTACGCCTTCAGGATGCAAAGCAAGCACTTGAAAATCTTGGCTCCAATGGTGCGACGAAGGGCAATGTGAATAAGAGCAAGTTCGAGGCAATGGAAATTATTTGCCCTCCTACTGACCTGCTGTCCGATTACCACCATTTCGCAAAGCCAATTTTTTTGCAGATACTCACGCTTGCTAGGCAAATCCAAAACCTCCGGCGCACCCGTGACCTGTTGTTGCCGCGACTGCTCTCGGGCCAGATAGCATGACCAAACCTTCGCATCCCCACGACCTACTGCTACCGCGCTAGCCCTTCGGCTAGATTGACCTCAAGGACGACCGAGAAATGAGCGCTTACGCCTACAGTGAAGACCAGCTCGTCGAGCAACCTGCCATCGGATTGTTCGCTGCTCTCGGCTGGCAGACGCTGTCTGCGATGGAAGAAACCTTCGGCGCCAACGGCACTCTGGGACGCGAAACCAAGAGCGAGGTTGTTCTGGCCGCCCGCCTGCGGGCTGCATTGTGCAAGCTCAACCCAACCCTGCCCGCTGAAGCCATCTCCGCCGCCATCGACGAACTGGCCCGCGACCGTTCCGCCATGCTTGCAGAGGCCGCCAATCGCGAGACCTATCAACTGCTCAAGGAAGGCATCACGGTGTCCGTGCCTGACCATGAACACGGCGGCCAGAAGATTGAGCGCTTGCGTGTTGTGGACTGGGAGCAGCCGCAGAACAACGACTTCCTGCTGGTCAGCCAATTCAGCGTGACCGGCGCGCTCTATACCTGCCGCCCCGACTTAGTGGGCTTCGTCAATGGATTGCCCTGGGTGGTGATCGAGCTGAAGAAACCCGGCGTACCTGCACGCGCTGCATTCGACGAGAATCTGACGCACTACAAACAGCAGATTCCTGGGCTGTTCTGGTTTAACGCACTGATGATTGCTTCCAACGGTACGGACAGCCTGGTCGGCTCGCTGACCGCCGACTGGGAGCGCTGGGTTAGATGGAAGCGCATCGAGCGCGAAGATGAGCCGCGCCGAGTATCGCTGGAAGTGATGCTGCGGGGTACATGCGATCCTAGCCGTCTGCTGGATCTGGTGGAAAACTTCACTCTATTTTCCGAACACAAGGCCGGACTGGTCAAGATTATCGGCCAGAACCACCAGTTCCTCGGGGTGAATAATGCCATCGCCTCGATGCTGGAGGCGCGCAAGCTGGGCCATGGTCGCGGCGGGGTGTTTTGGCAGACCCAGGGCAGCGGCAAGAGCTTCTCGATGGTGTTCTTCGCCCAGAAGGTACTGCGCAAGCTGGTCGGCAACTGGACCTTTGTGGTCGTAACCGACCGCGTGGAGCTGGACGAACAAATTTCCAAAACCTTCAAAACTACCGGCGCGGTAAGTGAAGCCGAAGGTGATGAATGTCATGCCGCCAGCGGCGCTCATCTGCGCGAACTGTTGCGTGGCAACCACCGCTATGTGTTCACCCTGGTGCATAAATTTCAGACGCCGGAGATGCTCTGTGACCGCTCTGATGTGATCGTACTCACCGACGAGGCGCATCGCAGCCAATACGACACGCTGGCGCTGAACATGCGCTCTGCATTGCCCAAGGCGATGTTCCTGGCCTTTACCGGCACGCCGCTGATTGCTGGCGAAGAGCGCACCAAAGAAATCTTCGGCGACTACGTTTCGATCTATGACTTCCAACAGTCCATTGAAGACGGCGCCACCGTGCCGCTGTTCTACGAGAACCGCACGCCAGAATTACAGCTTATTAACCCGGACCTGAATGAGGACATCTACCAGCTGATCGAAGATGCGGAACTCGACCCGGACCAAGAAGCCAAGCTGGAGCGCGAACTGGGCCGGCAATATCATCTGATCACCCGTGATGATCGGCTGGACACCGTGGCGGCCGACATCGTGCGGCACTTCCTGGGTCGTGGCTTCGTTGGCAAGGCGATGGTGGTGTGCATCGACAAGGCCACCGCGCTGCGCATGCACGACAAGGTTAAACAGCACTGGGCTGCTGAAACCGTACAAGTGCAGAGGGAACTGGGGGAACTCGCATACCAGCCACGTAGCGGGGGAATGACCCCAGACCAGGCAAGACGTGATGTGCGCGTAGCCGAACTGAAACAGCGCCTAGAGGTGCTGACCAGCACCGACATGGCCCTGATTGTTTCACCAGGGCAAAACGAAATTCAACAAATGCAGAGCTTAGGGCTGGATATCGAACCGCAT
>DNHA01000324.1 GCA_003486025.1 Micrococcaceae bacterium
CCGGCCGCCGATAGAACCGTGAACGCTACGTTCTGGCTACTTGCTACTAGCCGAAGAGCGGACCGCCAACAAACGGGTCGATGGCCAGGGCCACGAAGACCAGCGTCAGGTAGGTGATGGAAATGTGGAAGACCTTCATGGCCTTCTTGTTCATCTCGGCCGGGTCGTGGTCGCGCTGCGCCTCACGGTAGAGCACGTGGCATTCGTAGACGTACCAGAGGCCCGAGACGCCGGCCAACACCGTGTAAACGATGCCCGCGTAACCCATCGGAGCCAGCAGCAGTGAGCAGACCACGGTGGCCCAGGCGTACAGAACGACCTGCACCGAAACGCGTCGGGCGCTGGAAATAGCACCGAGCATCGGCACATGAGCCGCGTTGTAGTCATCGGCATACTTCATTGACAATGGCCAATAGTGCGGCGGAGTCCAGAGGAAGATCACCAGGAACAAAATGACCGCTGGCCACTCGACGGTTTCGGTCACAGCTGCCCAGGCGATCAGCACTGGCATGCAGCCGGCAATGCCACCCCAGACGATGTTCTGCGAGGTGCGGCGCTTGAGAATCATCGTGTAGAGAACTACGTATAGAAGGATCGCGGCAAGACCAAGTGCAGTCGTCAGCGGGTTGGTCCCGAACCAGAACACCGCAAGTGAAGCAATTGCCAAAACCCACGAGAAGACCAATGCTTCGCGGGGAGTGACATCACCGGTAACCAACGGGCGGCCCTTGGTCCGCTTCATCAGCTTGTCCATGTCGCGATCCAGGTAGCAGTTGAACGAGCCGGCTGCACCTGCGGACATGGCCCCGCCAACAAGGGTTGCGATCATGAGCCAGACATCAGGGAAACCGCGCTGCGCGAAAATCATCGTGGGCAAGGTGGTCACCAGGAGCAGCTCGATGACGCGAGGCTTAGTCAACGCCAAATAGGAGCCGGCCTTACGCTTGACAAAATCCCCGGTGCTTTCATCAGGTTGACGCGACGAGCGCGGCACTGACGTTCCGGTGACATTAAGAGTCTTCAATTAAACGCACTCAGTTCTACACGGGTACAAGACAGACATCTTTTATTCTACGACGAATAGAAGTCAGGCGATAGTTGCCATGAGGAAGTATTGCTGAATATTGGCGTGATTCCGGTCATCTTGTGCCCCCACGCACGCTTGGGTACGGCTTACCGCACTGGCTGGGACAAGGGTGGCCTCCACATGTCATGTACCCTGCCAAGGGCGCAGCTGCGCCAAGCAGTCACATAGCCTCAGTCTTGTAGTGAATTACTCAACAAACTCTAAGACTTGTTCTAATGCCGAATCTCAACGCTGCCTCAAGTAGCTGTCCTGCGTCCATGAAGCAGGACGCTGCACTCCTGTGACCGGTTCATTTCAGCTCCCGTTCGAAAAAATCGCAGCCGCAATACAATCGAACTTCACGTTGAGCCGCCGCCATTCTGCGCCACGCAATGTTCGAGGGGTCAAAGATAGATTCAAATTCTGCGTGTCATGTTTGTTCAAGCCATACAGACAATGCCCGATTCGCGATAGAGTGGACAGTAATCGCGCCGTCGCCACCAAATACCCCAAATAAGCTCGACTTCGGGTAGGAGGGTCGACGGCGTATTGCGTGTCAGCGGGATTATCCCCCGTCCAAGTCTCAATGGAAGGAACGCCGCAGTGGCGACTGAATCCTTAGTAGAAGAGTTCTCACTTACCGAGTTGGATCGTAAGGCCATCGACACCACCCGTGTCCTGGCAGCCGACGCCGTAGAAAAAGTTGGCAACGGCCATCCAGGTACCGCCATGAGCTTGGCTCCGGCAGCATATCTAATCTTCCAGAAGCACCTGCGTCACGACCCGAAAGATCCTAACTGGATCGGTCGCGACCGCTTCGTGCTCTCCCCCGGTCATACTTCACTGACCCTGTACCTGCAGCTCTTCCTTTCCGGCTACGGCCTGGAGATGGAAGACATCGAGGCACTGCGCACCTGGGGCGCCAAGACCCCGGGCCACCCAGAGTTCGGCCATACCGCCGGCGTGGAAATCACCACCGGCCCGTTGGGCCAGGGTCTTGCCTCAGCAGTTGGCTTCGCCTATTCGCAGCGCCGCATGCGCGGCCTGCTGGATCCTGCCGCAGAAGCAGGCACCAGCCCGTTTGACCACACGGTCTACGTGATTGCATCCGATGGGGATCTGCAGGAAGGTGTCACCTCGGAGGCATCTTCGCTGGCCGGCCACCAGGAACTTGGCAACCTCGTCGTGATTTACGATGACAACAAGATTTCTATCGAGAACGACACCGACATTGCGTTCACCGAAGATGTATTGGGCCGCTACGACGCCTACAACTGGCACACCCAGCGGGTGGACTGGACCGTCACCGGTGAGTACGTCGAAGATATGGCAGCCCTGGACGCAGCGATCCGTGCCGCCAAGGCTGAGACCTCACGTCCATCGATCATCGCCTTGCGCACCATTATCGGCTGGCCGTCGCCAACCAAGCAGAACACCGGTGGAATCCACGGTTCGAAGCTTGGTACGGAGGAAGTTGCCGGGCTCAAGAAGGTTCTGGGCTTTGACCCAGAACAGTCATTCCATATCGAAGATGACGTATTGGCCCACGCCCGCGAGGTCGTGAACCGCGGAGCGGCACTGCACGAGTCGTGGAATGAAACCTTCAACGCCTGGAAGAGCGCCAACCCTGAAGAGGCTGCGCTGCTTGAGCGTCTGCAGGCCGGCGAACTGCCCGAGGGCTGGACCGAAAAGATCCCAACCTTCGAGCCAGGGTCCACGATGGCTACCCGCGCAGCTTCAGGCAAGGTCATCAACGCGATTGCCGACGAGCTGCCAGAACTCTGGGGCGGCTCGGCCGACCTTGCAGGTTCAAACAACACCACCATCGACACCGCGAAGTCCTTCGCTCCAGAACGCCGCTCCACGGACTCGTGGGATGCCAGCCCATACGGCCGCGTGCTGCACTTCGGTATCCGTGAGCACGCCGCTGCGTCGATCGTGAACGGCATCGTGCTGTCCTCGCCGACGCGCGCATTCTCCGGCACCTTCCTGATCTTCTCGGACTACCAGCGCCCGGCGATCCGCTTGGCCGCGTTGATGGGTGTTCCGTCGATCTTCGTGTGGACCCACGATTCCATCGGACTGGGCGAAGACGGCCCAACCCACCAGCCGGTTGAACAGCTGGCATCGTTGCGCATCATCCCGAACTTCGACGTCGTCCGCCCAGCGGACGCCAACGAGGTTGCCTACGCATGGCGCGGAATGCTGGAACTGGCTAACACCCCATCGGGCATCGTGCTCTCACGCCAGAACCTGCCGATCTATGACCGTGCGGCCGCCGGTTTCCGCGGCGCCGAAGGCACCTTGAAGGGTGGCTACATTCTTGCTGAAGCCGTCCGCGACGGCGCGGAAGTCACCCCGGATGTCATCTTGCTGGCTACCGGCTCCGAGGTTGAGCTGGCCGTTGAAGCCCGCGAAGAACTGGCAGCCAAGGGTATTGCAGCACGCGTGGTTTCACTGCCGAGTTTCGAGTGGTTCGCCAAGCAGGACGCTGCCTACCGCGAAGAAGTTCTTCCGGCAGCCATCACCGCCCGCGTCTCGGTGGAAGCCGGTGTCGCCCAGGGATGGCGTGAACTAGTAGGTTCCGCAGGCGAGATCATTTCGCTCGATCACTTTGGCGCCTCCGCAGATTACAAGAAGCTCTACAGCGAATTCGGCATCACCACCGAAGCCGTTGTCGCAGCCGCCCAAAAAGTTGTTAAGTAAAGGAACTGGTACACAATATGTCTAACCCAAACACCCAGGCCCTGTCCGACGCCGGCGTATCCATCTGGCTCGACGACCTTTCCCGCGAACGCTTGACCAGCGGATCGCTAGCCAAGCTCATTGAAGAGAAGAACGTCGTTGGTGTGACCACCAACCCGTCCATCTTTGCCGCGGCACTGTCCAACGCGACCGTGTACGGCGAAGCGATCGCCGAGCAGCGCCACAAGTCCGTCGAGGACGCGATCACCGAGATCACCAGTGACGACGTGGCCGCAGCGTGCGACCTGTTCCGTCCGATCTTCGATTCCAGCAACGGTTTTGACGGCCGTGTCTCCATCGAGGTTGACCCTCGCCTGGCCCACGACACCGCACAGACCATCATCCAGGCCAAGGCCCTGTACCAGCGTGTAGACCGTGAAAACGTACTGATCAAGATCCCAGCAACACTGGCCGGTCTCGAAGCAATCACCGAAACCATCGCCGAGGGCATCAGCGTCAACGTCACCCTGATCTTCTCGCTGGAGCGCTACCGCGAGGTCATCAACGCCTACCTGATCGGCTTGGAGAAGGCCAAGGCCAAGGGCCTAGACCTCTCCAAGATCCACTCAGTGGCTTCCTTCTTCGTCTCCCGTGTGGATTCGGAAATCGACAAGCGCCTGAACGCGATCGGCACCGAGGCAGCTTTGGCACTTCGCGGCCAGGCCGGTGTGGCTAACGCACGCTTGGCTTACCAGGTCTTCGAAGAATCCTTCGCCTCGGCACGCTTCGAGGCACTGGCCGCCTCCGGCGCCAACGTCCAGCGCCCGCTGTGGGCCTCGACCGGCGTGAAGGATCCTGCCTACCCGTCCACCCTGTATGTCACCGAACTCGTGGCGCCGCAGACCGTGAACACCATGCCGGAGAAGNNCGCAGCAACCTGCCGTGGGTATGCCTGCTGGGCATCGCTATCACCACCGTCTGCGACCTGATTGGCCGCACACCGTGAACACCATGCCGGAGAAGACCTTGGACGCCACCGCGGCGGAAGCAGAGATCCGCGGCAACGTGGTTTCGGGCAGCTACGCCCAGGCTAACGGCGTGCTGGACGCACTCGCTGCCCAGGGCATCGACTACAACGAGATTGTGTCGCTGCTTGAGGTAGAAGGCGTTGAGAAGTTCGACGTCGCGTGGAACGAACTGTTGGAAGACATGTCGGTGGCCTTGAAAGAGGCCAAGTAAATGGAATTGGGCCTGGTAACTTCCGGCGAGGCCCTGGCATCGGTTGATCAGCTTCTGCCGAAGCTCATCGAAGACCGGATTGGCAGCCGCATCGCCAATCAGGACCCGACCGTGTGGGGTGGCCCAGCCGAGGCTGAGGCATCAATCCGTTTGGGCTGGGCACAGCCCTTCTTAGCGGCCGCAAAGCTGCTTCCCCAGATCCTGGAACTGCGCGAGCAGCTGCTGGCTGAAGGACTCACTCGGATCGCCTTGTGCGGTATGGGCGGCTCCTCGCTGGCACCCGAGGTGATTGCCGCGCATGACGAGGTAGACCTGGTCATTTGCGACACCACCGACCCGCAAATGGTTTCAACCATCGTGAACACCGACCTGGAGCGCACCGTAGTGGTTGTCGCCTCCAAGTCGGGTTCCACCGTGGAAACTGACTCGCAGCGCCGGGCCTTCACCGCGGCTTTCGAAGCCGCCGGTATCGATCCAGCCACGCGGATAGTTTTGGTCACCGATCCGGGCTCCCCCATGGACAACCCGGAAGGCGTGCGCGCGATCTTCAACGCCGACCCCAATGTGGGCGGAAGATACTCGGCGCTCACCGCTTTTGGCCTGGTACCCAGCGGTCTGGCCGGGGCGGATATTGAAGCGCTCATCGAAGAAGCCGGATTGATCTCCGACCTGCTGAGCAGCGACGACGAAGACAATATCGCGTTGCACTTGGGCGCAGCGCTGGTCACCGCAGGACGCGACAAGCTGGTCATTGCTCAAATCGGTGACGCGCTTCCGGGCTTCGGCGACTGGGCCGAACAGCTCATCGCAGAATCCACCGGCAAGCTCGGCAAGGGTGTGCTTCCCGTGGTCGCGCACGCGGACGCACCGGAGCTGAAGCATATCGCCGCGGATATCCTGCCGCTGTACCTGCACGAGCAGCTGCCCGAAGAAGTGGATGAAGCAGCCACGGCCATTCATATCAGTGCGCCGCTGGGCACCAGCTTCATGATCTTCGAATATGCAACCGCGGTCGCCGGCTACCTGCTGGGCATCAACCCGTTCGACCAGCCAGATGTGGAGGCCGCAAAGGTCGCCGCACGGTCCATGCTGGACGCCCCGGCGGCCGGTTCCCCGGACGCGGTGGACGGCAGTGTTGAACTGTTCGGTACGCAGGCGGCGGACCTGGCTGGCGCTTTGGACGAGTTGTGCGCACAGTTGNNGGATACTTCTCCATCCACGCCTACCTGGACCGGCAGGCCGATGCCGGGCTGGAAGCGTTGCGCGACCTGATCGCCGAACGCACCGGCCGTCCGGTGACCTTCGGCTGGGGGCCACGCTTCTTGCACTCCACCGGCCAGTACCACAAGGGCGGCCCCCGTCAGGGAGTCTTCCTGCAGGTCACCGCAAACCACGAGCAGGATCTTGCGATCCCTGGCCGTCCCTTCAGCTTCGGCGGTTTGATCACCGCCCAGGCGACCGGTGACGGTGCGGTGCTCTCGGATGCCGAGCATGGCCGTCCGGTGCTGCGCGTGAATCTAACCGACCGCGCCGCGGGTATCGCGGCGCTGCTTGAGGCTGCGAGCTAAGAAATAATATGAGCAATCCACTTCGCGACGCCCGCGACCGGCGGCTTAACCGCATCGCCGGTCCGGGCGCGCTGGTGTTCTTCGGAATCACCGGCGACCTGGCCCGCAAAAAACTCATGCCCGCGGTCTATGACCTGGCCAACCGCGGCCTGCTGCCCCCAAACTTTGCCATTGTCGGCTTCGGCCGCCGCGACTGGAGCGCCGAAGACTTCGCCAATCAGGCTCGCGAATGGATCCTGGCCAGCGCGCGAACCCCGTTCAACGAGACGGTCTTTGACCAGCTGGCCGCTGGAATGCGCTTCATTTCCGGCGCCTTCGACGATGACAATGCCTATGAAAAACTCACCGAAACCCTCGACGAGCTGGCCGAGTCCCGATCCACCGGAAGAAACCACGCCTTCTATCTTTCCATCCCGCCAAGCTGGTTCGACGTCGTCTGCCAGAAGCTCTCCGAGCATAAACTCGCCAAGGATGAGAACCCGGGTTGGGAACGCGTAGTCATCGAGAAGCCTTTCGGCCATGACCTGCAAAGCGCCAGGGAATTGAACGAAATCGTTGAATCGGTATTCCCCGCCGATTCGGTTTTCCGCATTGACCACTATCTGGGCAAGGAAACAGTGCAGAACCTGCTGGCGCTGCGTTTCGGAAACCAGATGTTTGAGCCATTGTGGAACAACAAGTACGTGGACCACGTGCAGATCACCATGGCCGAGGACATCGGCATTGGTGGACGTGCAAGCTACTACGACGGAGTGGGTGCAGCCCGCGACGTCATCCAGAACCACCTGCTCCAGCTGCTCGCGCTGACCGCCATGGAGGAACCTATTTCCTTCAACGCCGATCACCTGCGCAGCGAAAAGGAAAAGGTGCTCACCGCGGTCCAGCTGCCTGAAGACCTGGGACAGGCCAGTGCCCGCGGCCAGTACACCTCCGGTTGGCAGGGCGGCGAGGAAGTCGTCGGCTTCTTGGATGAAGAAGGTTTTAACCCGCTTTCCAAAACCGAAACCTACGCGGCGGTCCGGCTGAACATCAATACCCGTCGTTGGAACGGTGTCCCGTTCTACCTGCGTGCCGGCAAACGCTTGGGCCGCCGAGTCACCGAGATCGCGGTGGTCTTCAAGCGGGCACCGAACCTGCTGTTCACCGATCACGCAGATGACGAATTCGGCCAGAACGCGTTTGTGATCCGCGTGCAGCCCGATGAGGGCGCCACCATCCGTTTCTCCTCCAAGGTGCCAGGCACCCAGATGGAGATCCGCGACGTCACCATGGACTTCGGCTACGGCAATGCGTTCACCGAGTCTTCCCCGGAAGCCTACGAACGTTTGATCCTCGACGTGCTCTTGGGCGAACCTCCGTTGTTCCCCCGCCACGAAGAAGTAGAGCAGTCCTGGCGCATCCTTGACCCATTCGAAGAGTATTGGGCCGCGCAACCCGAGCAGCCAGATCCTTATCTGCCCGGGTCCTGGGGTCGGGCCAGCGCGGATGAGCTGATGGCTAAAGATGGAAGGACGTGGCGACGACCATGATGATTGATCTTCCCAATACAACCACCAACAAGGTGGCCAAGAAGCTGATCTCCTCGCGGCGCACCCACGGTGTGGTGGCGCTGTCCCGGGTACTGACCTTGGTGGTCATTACCCGTGAGGGTTTCGCGGAGAATGCCATTGAGGCTGCCAACTTGGCAAGCCGTGAGCACCCCTGCCGGATCATTGTGGTGGTGCGCGGTTCGGAAAAGGGCGAAAACCGCCTGAACGTGCAGATCCGCGTCGGCGGGGACGCCGGAGCCTCCGAGGTCATCGTGATGCGCACGCACGGACCGAATATGGCCGCGGATGAAGCCCTGATCTCGGCGCTGCTGCTGCCAGATGCCCCCATTGTTGCCTGGTGGCCGCACGGGGTTCCCGCAGATCCGTATAACACCGCACTGGGCAAACTCGCCCATCGGCGGATCACCGACTCGAACGAAACCAGTGATCCCACCGAGGCACTGTTCCAACGGGCCAGCACCTACCGTGCGGGAGACACCGATCTGGCGTGGACGCGCATCACCTTGTGGCGTGCGCAGCTGGCCAGCATCATTGATTTGATCGGCACGGAGGGTCTGACCGGCATCACGGTAAAAGGCTCGGACAATTCACCGTCCACCTCGCTGCTGGCAGCCTGGCTGACCATGCGCTTAGAGGTTCCGGTGACTATCGCCGCGGACAAGTCCACCGGCGGTCTATCCAGTGTGCGGCTGACCCGCGAGGCCGGGGACGTGGAACTCTCGCGTCCCTCCGGGGCCGTAGCCCATTTGTATCTGCCCGGATCCGCGCCCCAGCGGATCTCGCTGCCACGCCGTTCGGTGGCCGAGTGCCTGGCCGAGGAAATGCGCCGGCTCGACGCCGACGACGTCTTCGGCGAAGTCATCACCCGTGGACTCGCATTGACCAACCTGAGGAGCATCCGTTCCAGTGATCGCTAGACAAATTGTCATCCATGACGATGCCCACGCCACCGCACAAGGCATCGCCGCCCGGCTGATCACCTCGATCACCGACGCTATTGCCGCCCGCGGGGTGGCCCACGTGGTGGTGACCGGCGGTTCGCTGGGCATCGCAGTGCTGGTCGCCGTGGCCCACAACCCTGCCAAAACGGCGGTTAATTGGTCCGCCGTCCACTTCTGGTGGGGCGATGAACGATTTGTGGCGGCAGATAGCGCGGACCGCAACGCGGTGCAGGCCGAACCGCTCTTCGAAGCCTTGGATCAGCTGGGTCTTGACCGCGGCAACGTGCACGTGATGGGTGACAGCGGCAGCTACGCCAGCGCCGAGGACGCGGCAACTGCCTACACGCAGCTGCTGGCCGAGGAAGCCAGCGACGGCGCCGCAAACCCGGCCTTCGACGTGCTGATGCTGGGNNCTGGGCATGGGGCCGGACTCGCATGTCGCCTCGCTGTTCCCGAACCACACCCGTTCCGATGCGCTCGGCGCGATTGCGGTACACGACTCCCCCAAGCCGCCACCGCACCGGGTGTCACTGACCATGAGCACCATCAACACGGCCCGCGAGGTCTGGCTGCTGGTTTCCGGTGCGGAGAAGGCTCCGGCACTGGCAGCGGCCCAGCACGAGGTCAACGAGGTGGCCGTTCCGGCCAGCGCGGTGCAAGGCACCGAAGCCACCCGCTGGCTCATCGACCGCAGCGCAGCCACGCTGCTCTAAGCACGGTCAAAGACCGGTGCCTCCCAACTTCGGAGGCACCGGTCTTTGTGATGTGAAAGGACCGCACAATGAGTACGCAACGATCCACGGATCGCTCCCTGCGCATTACGGTGATCGGCGCCGGCGTCATCGGGCTGTCCAGCGCCTACGAGCTGGCCCGAGCCGGCCACCAGGTTACGGTGATCTCGGATCAGGACAGCTTGGACACCGTCTCGGCAGTAGCCGCAGCCATCTGGTTCCCCTACCACTCGGAGAGCTCCCCCGCCGCAGACCTGCTGCTTGCTCGTTCCCTGGCGCGCTTTGAGGAACTTGCCTCGATCGCCGAGAGCGGCGTTGACCTGCGCCGCGGATTAAACGTGGACCATCTGCCCGGAGCGGATCGCTCTTGGACTCGCATCGTGGCAAATGCCAGTGAGGCGCCTGAAGCTGATTTGCCCCACGGTGCGTTCGCCGGAGCGTATGCCACGGTTCCCATCATCACCATGAGCACCTACCTGCGGTGGCTGGAAAACGAGGTGGAGCATCTAGGCGTGGCCTTGATCCACAAAACGGTCCAGGACCTCGCCGAGCTGAAGGACGATGCCGAGCTGGTAGTCATCGCAGGCGGGCTGCGCGGCGGTGAGCTGCTCGGCGATGATCAGGGCGTCTACCCGATCCGCGGCCAAGTCGTCCGGCTGGCGAATACGAAGAACCTGAGCCGGTGGCTGTGCGATGACGAATACCCGGACGGGGTCAGCTACATCATTCCGCGCCGGGAGGACATTATTGTCGGCGGTACGGACACCGCACATGACTGGAACCGCGAGGTGGACCCGCAGACCTCGGCGGAAATTCTGCGCCGCGCCACGGTGCTGGTGCCGGAGCTGGCAGGACTGGAAGTCCTCGAACACAAGGTAGGGCTGCGTCCGGCCCGCGCGAGCATCCGGCTTGAACTTGTCACCGGCCATGCGGTGCCGGTGATCGCGGCCTATGGCCATGGAGGAGCCGGCGTGACGCTGTCATGGGGCACCGCACAGCGCGTGGTCGAGCTCGCCCGCCTATAGAGCCGCGGCAAGAGTTCGTTTGGCGCGCAGCGCGGCAGGAGCCAAGCGGGCAGGGAATCGCAGAAATCCGGAAAACACCTGCCCAGAGCCTGCAATATGGTGTTTTACATCACCGTTGACAGGCGTCGGCTAAGGCGTAGTATTTCATTCGTACTTTGAGTCCCGCGAAATCGCGGGACGTAGCTTCCAGTGATGCGACGTAAATGTTCATTTCCAGACTTGGGCCGTTCGCCCCCTTGGGCAAAAGTTCCATGGCCAGACCTGCACGCTTGGTTGCGTTCATGTTCGCCGCCGCGATCATTGTTGGCGGTTTGGTGCTTTCCTCGCCGCTAGCCAATACCAGCGGGCAGTACACGTCGCTGATCGATGGCATCTTCACAGCCACCTCGGCGGTATGCGTGACGGGATTGACAGTTGTCGACACCGCCACCCATTACACATTGTTTGGCAAGATCGTGATCTTGACGCTGATCCAGCTCGGCGGCCTGGGGCTGATGCTCGTTGCGGCCTTGCTGAGCATGCTGGTGATGGGCCGCATCGGATATCTCACCAAGCTCTCCACCCAACGCGAGAGCAACGCAGTGAGCGGAACGGATGTTCGTTCGGCCGCCCTGATCATTCTCAAGGTCTCGGTGGTGATTGAAAGCCTGATCGCGCTGGTCCTCACCGGCCGATTCCTGATCGCCTATGACCACCAGGTGCCCCAAGCCATCTGGCATGGTGTGTTCCATGCGGTGTCCGCATTCAACAACGCAGGATTTGCGCTGTATACGGATAACCTCATGGGATTTGTGGCCGACCCGTGGGTCAGCCTTCCCATCAGCGCCGCGATCATCCTCGGCGGACTGGGATTCCCGGTGCTGGTCCAGCTGCGCCGCTACGGACGCGACACCCTGAGATGGAACATGAATACCCGGTTGGTGCTGCTGATGACCACGCTTCTGCTGATTGGCGGGACGGTGTTCATCACGGTCATGGAATGGAACAATCCCAAAACCCTTGGTGCCTTGGATCCCGAGGCCCGCATCCTGGCCGGGTTCTTCCAATCCGTACAGACGCGTACCGCAGGGTTCAATTCCATTGATATCGGTGCAATGCACCCAGCCACCTGGCTGGGCATGGACGTGCTGATGTTCATCGGTGCCGGCCCGGCAGGCACCGCCGGCGG
>DNHA01000317.1 GCA_003486025.1 Micrococcaceae bacterium
GGATATTGCACGCTTTAGTGCAAGGATGGCGTAGCAAATCAGGAAAATAAAGCCACCAATCCGTGCATAAGTCAGGATCCAAGGGGTGTGTTCAACGAGGGTGCCGATACCCATAACCCCGGCCAGAATCAGGACTACGTCTGACATTGCGCAAATTACGACGGTGAGCAGCACATGCTCTCGCCTTATCCCTTGACGCAGCAGGAATGCGTTCTGGGATCCGATGGCGATGATGAGCGAAAGTCCTGTGGAGAATCCTAGGAATATTGGTGCGGGGATCATAAGGTAACGGTAAAAGAAGTCACTAACCGGTGTCTAACTTAAAATACTGAAGCTACATTAGTGTTGCTAATGTGAACCTAGATCTTGAACATCTCGAAACCCTTCTCGCAGTCGTCGATGCGGGGAGTTTTGATGATGCTTCCGTTGACCTCGGGGTCAGTCCTTCGGCTATCAGTCAACGGATTAAATCCCTAGAAAGCAGATTGGGTGCAATCTTGCTGGTGCGAAGCCGGCCGGTAAAGCCCACTGAGCAAGGTGCGCGAGTTTTGCGCTACGCACGGCAGATTTCTCTATTGGGTACCGAGTTCGGTGAAGAACTCATGCGTCACGATAACCGCGAAGGCAAGATTTCACTCACTATCGGAGTCAATGCCGACTCTTTGGCTACCTGGTTCGCTCCGGTCTTCACCGAGCTGGCAAAGTGGCCGCAGCTGAATTGCGAGATTTTACGCACGGATGAGAATCTCACGGTCAACCTGCTTCGCTCGGGGAGAGTCAGTGCGGTGGTGACTAATAGCCAAGAAGCCGCGCAAGGGTGCACTATTCGACGTCTGGGGAGTATGCGTTACTACGCCGTAGCAGCCCCCGGAGTTGTCAGTGCGACAAGTAAGGACGAGCTCTCCTCGGCACCAATAGTACTTTTTGATAGAGAAGATCCATTACAGCATCAAATGCTCGAGCGGATTGATCCCACGAAGCCACGCCCACTGGGAACGATCTCCTATATTCCTGACTCGCTGCTCTTTGTACAGGCGATTCGTGCGGGTATGGGGTGGGGCATGGTTCCCGAGCAACAATTAGCTGGAGCGCCTGAACTCAGGGTTCTCAACGAGCAATGGTTTATTGATGTGCCGTTGTTCTGGCAACGCTGGTCTGTTGATTCTCCAGCACTTGATCGCTTGGGAAATATTCTGTACACGGCGGCGCAAGAAAGCGGTATCGGTTTGCTAACCTAAGGGGGAGTCGGCGGTAGGCCGATTCCCGGACGAGGGAGCCGTACCCGGAATGACTGCTAAGACGGCCAGCAAGGTATCTGGCATGTATTGGCTAATTCTTGTAATTTCCGGTCTTTTTGAAGCAGTCTGGGCTACCGCATTAGGTATGAGTGCTGGGTTATCGAAGCTCGTTCCCAGCATCATATTTTTCGCAGCACTTGTCGTTTCTATGGGCGGTCTGGCGTACGCCATGAAAGAAATCCCCACCGGAACCGCATATGCGGTCTGGGTGGGGATTGGTGCTTCTGTCACGGTTGTCTACGCAATTGCAACCGGGCAAGAACCGTTTTCTGTACTGAAAATGCTATTCATTGTAGGCCTGATTGGTTGCGTTATCGGCCTCAAAGCAGTCAGTGAATAACGACTATTTCCATCCAGTTGTCATGAAGAAACCAACCATGGCAATACCAAAGCCAATGACGATGTTCCATCCGCCAATATTCGGGATCGGGAACAGGGTCTGCGAAATGTAATAAACGATTATCCAGACCAGACCCAGTAGCATCAATCCAAACATGACTGGTTTGTACCAGCTTGGCATGGGCTTATCCGCGGCATGTGTGCCCGGCGCGACCTGATGGGTCTGTGGTTTGTTCTTGCGTCGTGGCTTAGACTCCGGCACTAGAATTCTCCCTCGGCTTCATCCGCATGTTGTAGTAAATGGGGGAGACTCTCAGGTCTTCCCGGTAGAATTAGGACAGGTAATGAACGAAAGTTCGCATCATTTTCCTGTGTAGGTTCCATACTAGCGGTAATGTGCTTAGTCCTTGATTTAGGATTCATGGAAAATTCGAAAGTTGAGTCCGTAGTGAATGCCAAACCGCCCAAAGGAGCACCACCAAAGTGAACCGTGTATCGTCTGCACCCGGGCGAAGGATGGCCCGTGAAAAGCAAACATTTGGAAACCGGATTACCGGCTTCCTCGGTGAATTGCTGATCACCCTTGGCATTGTCCTCATGCTTTACGTTGCCTGGGAACTCTGGTGGACGAACATAGATTCCGCGAACGCGCAGAAAGAAGTAACTCAGAATCTAGTTCAGGAGCTTGGGGACGTGGTGATTCCCCAAGAAGAAGTCGAAGAAGACATCGATTACGGTCCGGCTCCGGTCAGTGAAGCTGCGCCAGGCGAAACTTTCGGCATCATGTACTTCCCGACATTTGGCAAAAATGGCACACATCACCCAGTGAGCTACGGCGTGCAAAGCTCGGTAATCGACAATCTCGGGATCGGCTATTATCCGAATACCCAGTTGCCTGGCGAAAAAGGAAACTTTGCAGTTGCAGCGCATCGACAGACCCACGGCCAAGTTTTTTGGGACATCGACAAATTAAACGATGGCGATCACATCTATCTGCAAACCAGGGAAGGGTATTACACCTACACCTGGTTTGATACCGAAATTGTCGCACCGTCCAATGGCGACGTGTTGCTTCCAACGCCACACAAATGGGGTGTAGAACCCAAAAAATCGATTCTCACGATGACAAGTTGCCACCCGCCATTTAGCACTCGAGAGCGCATCATTGCCTATTCCGAACTCACCGATTGGCAGCCATTGGACGCTGGACCGCCTGAGGAAATTCGGAAACTCGTTGTCGACGCCACAAGCTAGGGAGTAATAATGTACGCATGGATTTTTCGGAATCTGCCAGGACCAATCTGGTTACGCATTATTGAGGCATTAATATTGCTGGCCGCTGTCGTGCTATTACTAATGATGTACGTCTTCCCGTGGCTGTCGCAGTTCAGCCCATTTACCGACTCGACGATTGGCCAGAGCAACCCGTGAGCACCACCAAGATCCTCGTAATCGACAACTACGATAGCTTCGTTTACACCCTCGTTGGTTACCTCCAAGAGCTCGGTGCCCAGACTACGGTCCACCGTAACGATCAGATAAGCCTCCTGCAGGCACAAGAGCTTGCAGCAGCATACGACGGTGTGCTGATTTCTCCGGGACCAGGCGATCCCGCAGGGGCAGGCGTGAGCGTCGACTTGATCAAGTGGTGTGCAGCGCACGATAAACCGA
>DNHA01000338.1:0-5891 GCA_003486025.1 Micrococcaceae bacterium
GGCACCTGCGTGCGTGATTACGTACACGTCGCAGACCTGGCGCTAGCCCACGTGGAAGCCGCTAAGAAACTCGAAGCAGGCCAAGAGCTGGAACCGGTGTACAACCTTGGCTCGGGTGATGGAGTATCCGTCCGGGAGATCATGGATGCCGTGGCAAGGGTGACCGGGAACCAGTTCCAGCCGTCACTTGCACCGCGGCGCCCCGGAGACCCTGCCCGGATCGTCGCCGACGGCCAGTTAGCAGCCCGCGATTTAGGCTGGGCCATGCGCCATAGCCTGGAGCAGATGGTTGACAGCGCCTACCGGGCCTCGCACGCGCTGGCTCCTGCGGAGGAAGCCTAAAAATCGACGGCGTTGTCCAAAACCGGTAGCTGTTCGCGGGCGGTCACCACTTCGCTCAAATCCAGCTCCACTACCAAGAGCTCCGGAGCCGCACCGGCTTGGGCGAGAACTTCGCCCAGCGGNNATGGAGTGGCCTACCCCAAGCGGAGCGCTGGCCTTGGGTTCGTGTCCCATGCTCAACGGGTCTGCTTGATCCACTGCGAGCACAAAGGTGGTTGAGTCCAAGGCGCGTGCTTGGGCCAACGTGGTCCACTGCTCGGCTTTGCGTGCCCCGGCGCCCCAGGAAGCGCAGACGAGGTTGACCAGCGCTCCCTGTCTGGCATGATGCGTGAAAAGCTGCGGGAAGCGGATGTCATAACAGGTCGCCAAGCCGAAGGTGACCTCATCGATAACAAACTGCACCGGGCGCTCGCCGGGGGTCACCGTGTCCGACTCGGAGAAGCCGAATGCGTCGTAGAGATGAATCTTGTCGTAGTGGGTGTCTGCGTCCGGTCCGGTAACCAAGAGCGTATTGCGTACGTGGCCTGCGGTGCCGGGGGTGAACATTCCTGCAACAATGTTGATGCCGATATCTCGGGCGAGCTGCTTGACGAGCGTGGCCCAGGGACCGCCTAGCGGCTCGGCGATTTTCGTCAAGGAATGGCCAAAGCTGATCTGCATGGCCTCGGGGAAGACCACCAATTTCGCATCTTGCGCTGCGGCCTGTTTGGCGTAGTCGCGGATGATGGCGAGATTGTGCATCGGATTGGCGGTGCTGAGCACCTGTGCCATGGCGATTTTCATCTTAGGCAGTGTCCCTTCCCTGAGGTGTTCCGGCAATGCGTACCTGCTGCTTCTGACTCTACGGAAAGTTCTTGAACACTGGCAATCCCGGCTCCGCCACGTCACCCCGGAATTTTCTGCAGACGGGAGCTCTTGAACCAAAGAATCCTGAGATTTGGGACAAAACGACACAAAAAACATGAGACGCAGTCTCAATGTAGGTCAAGAATCTCAGAGTAGAGTTGTTGTCATGAGCGTCAGCATGCGTACCAGGGTCCGAGCCAAAATGCGCTCCGAGCTCGCGCTGCAGATGTATCCACTGTTTGCAGAACAGGGAATTGAAACGGTCACCGCAGAGCAAGCGGCCAAAGAAGCCGGCATTTCACGGGCAACTTTCTTCAGGTACTTCTCATCCAAAGAAGAAGCAGTGGTCACCGCCGTGCACGCTGTGGGCACCGATTTAGCATCCGTGATGGAGCAGCTGGAACCGCGCAGTGCAGAAAGCATTCTCGAAATGCTCCGGCGCTGCTTTGATGCTTCGGTCATCGCCGTGGAGGCGGATCCGTCGTTGGTTCGTGGCCGCATGCAGCTGGTGCTTTCTTCGCCTTCCTTGCGCGCAGCATGGTCAATGCAGCGCAGCGAGACGGAAAAGTCTCTGGCCGCGGCACTGAACGAACACTGCGGAAATCTACGGTTAGCCCAAACTGCAACGGTTATCGCACTGACATTGCATGAGCATGCCTTGATGCGCTGGCTAGAAAGCGAAGACATCTCCTTTCGGGATGCCCTCGATGAGGCTTTCGACTATGCGGCCATGCTTGATACTCCGCGGTAGTTGCGGTTGAACGGAAGCTAGGGCTTAGCGGGTGCTCATCTGTTGTTCTTCGCGTCCTTTGGACACCGAATAAATGTCTTTCTGGCGTTCTCCTGCCACTCGGCCTGCCAGTTCGTTCAAGTCCTGCAGAGCCTGAGAGCTGAGTTTCAGAGAACTCGCGGAGACATTCTCGTCCACGTGCGAGGTGTAGCGGGTGCCCGGAATTGGTGCCATGGCGACATTGAACTTACGCCCCCGCTCATAGACCCAGGCCAGTGATAGCTGCCCCGGGGTGATCTTTTCATTGCGTGCAATGGAGAATATTTCGTCACGAAGCGCGAGGTTAGCGACGATGTTCTCCGCCGCAAAACGTGGGAAATTATGCCGAATATCGTCTTTTGGCAGCTGCTCCAACGATTCGGCAGCACCATTGAAGAATCCGCGACCGAGCGAGGCGTAGGGAACAACGCCGACTCCTAGTTCGCTTGCTGCGGGCAATAACCACTTCTCGATATCACGGCTAAATAGCGAGTATTCCATTTGTATCGCGGTGATTGGATGGACCTGATGCGCACGCTGCAGTTCGTGGGTCGTGACCTCGGACAGGCCGATGTGTTTGATCTTCCCGGCTTGTAGCAGCTCGGCGTAGGCGCCTACGGTTTCCTCGATCGGAACGCGGCTGTCCACCCGGTGGTAGTAGTACAGATCAACTTCGTCGACACCCAGGCGCATCAGGCTCTCATCCAAGCATTTCTTGATAAATGCTGGATCGCCATTTGCCCGTGGTTCCCCGGGGTTCTTGGGCCTCACGATACCTGCCTTGGTCGCGAGTGTGACCTCGTCCCGGCGTGTTTTGAGCACCCGGGAAAGCAGTGTTTCGCTATGCCCCGCACCATAGATGTTAGCGGTGTCCAGGAAAGTGACGCCGATATCCAATGCGTGATTGACCATGCGCAGCGACTCGGCGTCGTCGGCTGAACCGTAGACGCCGCTGACCGACATGCACCCGAGTCCTTGTGCGGATACCTGCAGTCCTTGGCCGAGATTGATGCTGGAAAGCGTTCGTTGATCCTGCGCCATGGTGTTCCTCTGGTTGCCGACAGTTCCCTGTGCCGAGACTACCGGCCAAGGGGCGGTGCCCGGCAAGAAGTAATGCGCAATATGTCGACGGGTGAAGACTGAACGAGTTCCTGCAAAAGAGGGCAGCAGCCCCCAGCCTTTGCGAGGTTCTCGGTTTCGTCGAGATCTATCTTCACCGCATAGCGGGACAACGGCAGGTGCAAAATCGGGGGAGTCGTTGCCTGTCCGAATGCCGCCAGGTCAGTTAATCAGATACAGCAATGAGCTGGCGCCCGAGCTCCGCGGCTGCCTGGTGCAATTCGGGAACTGCTTGCTCTATAAATTCCTGATTGACGCGGGTTACGGGCCCGGAGACAGAAATGGCCATCGGTGTTGGAGCCCCGGGGACCGGAACGGAAATGCAGCGAACGCCTAATTCCTGTTCTTCATCATCCATTGCGTAGCCGCGTTCGCGGGTGGCCTCGACATCGGTGAACAGCTTGCCGAGCGTGGTGATGGTCTTCGGGGTTTTTGCTGGCATGCCCGACTGCGAGACCAGGCGCTGCACGCGTTCGTCATCAAGTACCGAGAGTACCGCTTTGCCGACACCCGAGTTGTGCAACATGGCGCGGCGGCCGACTTCGGTAATCATGCGCATCGAGTGCGGGGACTGCGCTTGGGCAATATAGGTGACCATGTCGCCATCGAGTACTGCAATATTTGCCGATTCGCCCAGCTTCCCTACAAGTTCCTTCAAGACTGGCGACGCGAGTGCGCCAAGCTGCCGATTAGCGACTTCGCCCAGGCGGATCAAGCGTGGGCCTAGCGAGTAGCGGCGGTTTGGAAGCTGGCGAACATAGCCGACCCCGACGAGGGTCCGCAATAAGCGGTGAATCGTGGGCAGCGGCAGCGGAGACTCGAGCGCCAGCTCGCTCAATGCTGCTTCTCCTCCGGCGCGGGCAATAACCTCTAGTAGTTCAAAGGCGCGTTCGACCGACTGGACTCCACTGGTTGCTTTTGTTGGGGTCTGTGTCATGTCGTGCTCCTAGTAACTAGATGTACCGTTGCGGTCCGCGAACTTCTGCAATGCGAAATCTTTCCCTTTAGATTACCGCTAAAACAGCAAAATATTCCACGATCCGAAAAAAGGGGACTGCTTTGTGTGAAGTAGCAGACAAAAATCTCTTGCAATTTCATTTTATAGATAATAGTATCCACTATACGGAAACTTTTTGGAGGAGGGTCGGAATGGCAGTCGTCAACGCAGAGCAGCCGTTGATGATTCGAGTGCAAATTTTTGCCTCGAATTTGGCAACGAAGCTATTGACCGTCGTCATCCGGACGCTTGACGCAGGTCACGCCAAACCCGACTCCGTGCTCATTACCGCGCGGGTTGCACCGCAAGAGCAAAATTTCGGGTTCCACCGTCTCTAGAGACGAAAGAATCCACCAGTAGAAAATGTCGCCGGAACACGACACCAACAGGTTAAGGAGCACCATGACCATCTCAATCTCACGTATCCCAGAGGTAAACGGAGCGGAAGAAATTCTCAGCATCGAGGCGCTAGCCTTCATCGAGAAGCTGCATGAAAAGTTCGCGGACACCCGTAATGACCTGTTGAGTGCACGCAGCGTACGTCGCCAAGAATTCTCAGACGCGCGCGCCATCGACTTTGATCCGGAAACCGAGCACGTGCGCACCGGAGACTGGAAGGTCGCCGAAGCGCCGGCAGCGCTGCGCGACCGGCGTGTGGAAATCACCGGCCCGGCATCCCCTGCCAAGATGGCCATCAACGCAATGAACTCAGGCGCGAAGGTCTGGTTGGCGGACTTGGAAGATGCTTCCACCCCCAGCTGGTCAAATGTCATTGATGCCATCGCCAACCTGTCAGCCGCCGCCCGTGGCACCCTGGCGTTCACCGATGAGAAGAGCGGCAAGTCCTACGCCTTGCGCAACGACGCCCCACGCGCGGTGGTCGTAGTGCGCCCACGTGGGTGGCACCTGCCAGAAAATAACGTGCTGATCAACGGCCAGCCGGCCATCGGCGCACTGGTGGACTTCGGTCTGCACTTCTTCCATAACGCCAAGGTGCTCGCAGAATCCGGCCAAGGCCCGTTCTACTACCTGCCGAAGATGGAGCACTACCTGGAGGTACGCCTGTGGAATGAGGTCTTCACCTTCGCTCAGGAACAGCTCGGCATCGACTACGGCACCGTGCGCGCCACGATGCTCATTGAAACCATCCCGGCAGCATTCCAGATGGAAGAATTCCTCTACGAACTACGCGACCATGTTTCGGGACTGAACGCCGGACGCTGGGACTACCTGTTCTCGATTATCAAGACCTTCCGCGAAGCGGGCGAAGCGTTCATCATGCCTGACCGCTCCGCGGTCTCGATGACCGCACCAATGATGCGCGCCTACACCGAACTGCTGGTGAAGACCTGCCACAAGCGTGGTGCCTTCGCCATGGGCGGCATGGCGGCCTTCATCCCCAACCGACGTGAACCAGAAGTCACCGCCGCCGCCTTTGCGAAGGTCCGCGAGGATAAGACCCGCGAGGCCAATGACGGATTTGATGGCTCTTGGGTGGCCCACCCGGATTTGGTGGACATCTGCAAGGAAATCTTCGATTCGGTGCTCGGAGACAAGCCAAACCAGATCGATCGTCAGCGCCCAGAAGTTGAGGTCACCGCCGCTCAGCTCCTGGACATCGCCAGTGCGCCCGGAGATGTCACCGAGGCAGGCGTGCGCGCCAATCTCTACGTCGCGGTGAACTACGTGGCCGTGTGGCTTTCCGGTAATGGTGCGGTCGCCATCCACAACCTGATGGAAGATGCAGCTACCGCAGAAATTTCCCGCTCACAGATCTGGCAGCAGATCCGCAACAAGGTTGTAGCTGCCGATACCGGC
>DNHA01000338.1:5918-6943 GCA_003486025.1 Micrococcaceae bacterium
CGCAGCTGGTCTCCAGCATCTTGGCAGAAGAAGTTGAGCGCCTGCGTTTGGAAGTGGACAACGACGAACAGTTCACCGCCTACTACCAGCCGGCAGCTGAGCTCATTGCACAGCTGACCAGTGGCAAGGACGAGGACTTCGCCGACTTCTTGACCACTCCNNGCCTACGAACTATTGGATAAGGAATTCGTGACCAAACCATGAGTAATCTCTTCGATGAGTCAACCCTGGCTGCCGTAGAAGCGCGCCTTGCCGACACCGACAAGCTCTTGCGTGAGAACTACCCAGGCGATAGTGGCGCCCGCCAGCCGGTGCACACCGTGACTGTGCCGGGGGATCGTTTCACCGGTGAGCTCGCCGCGCAGTGGGGAGCTAACGCGCTCACGGCTGCCGGGGGAGCTGCGGGGTTGCGGGAACTAGCCACCCGGTTGGGCTATGCGCAGCCAGAGAAGCTCGGTGCCCTGGTGGCGGCCAAGCTTGAGGGTGAACCCATCGAAGATGTACGCCTCGACTTTGAAGATGGCTACGGCAACAGGCCGGATGCCGAGGAGGACGCGCACGCACTTGCCGCTGCCGACTCGGTATCCGCCGCCGTGGCCGCCGGGCAAGCACCTGCCTGCATCGGTATTCGCTTTAAATGCTTCGAAGCCCCCACCCGGGCCCGCGGCATCCGCACCCTTGACTTGTTTATATCGCGGCTCGTGGCCAACGGACAGTTGCCGGCAGGATTGCGCTTGACCTTGCCCAAGGTCAGTACGGTCGCGCAAGTTGAGGCGATGGTATTCCTCGCTGAAAAACTAGAAGAAAACCACGGTTTGGATGCCGGGCGGATCCGCTTTGAGGTGCAGGTGGAAACCCCGCAGGCAATTATTGCCGCGGATGGAACCCACCCGGTAGCCCAGTTGATCCATGCAGGCAAGGGCAGAGTCTCCTCACTGCACTACGGAACTTATGATTACTCGGCGTCATTGTCGGTAGCCGCCGCCTACCAGTCAATGGAACATCCGGTCGCGGACTTCGCCAAA
>DNHA01000339.1:0-1475 GCA_003486025.1 Micrococcaceae bacterium
GATATTCACCGAGGTGCTGCCCGCGCCGATGATCACCGGCGCCTGGTAGCAGTAGATTTCATCGGCCAGGTCGGCTTCGATGAAGGCCGAGGCAATGATCGAACCGCCCTCGATGAGCAGGTGGTTGAAGCCCAGCTCGGTAGCGCGTTCGATGAGCTCGGAGACCTTGTGGGTGCGCAGCTGCTCCCAGTTGCTGTCATAGGCCAGGGCGAGGTTTTCCGGCAGCTCGCGGTGACCCATCACAATGCGGTAGGGCTGGTGCTCGTGCAGTCCCCCGGCCGCGGTGCGTGCGGTCAGCCGCGGATCGTCAGCTAGCACCGTGTTGGTGCCCACCACGATCGCGTCCACTCGGGCGCGCAGCCCGTGGGAGTGGTTGCGCGAGGCATCGGAGGTAATCCATTGGCTGCTGCCGTCGGGCGCGTTGATCCGCCCATCCAGGGATTGTGCGGTCTTCACCGTGATGAAGGGGCGATTTTCTGCCTTGGCGCGGAACCAGCGGTGATTCAATTCCCAGGGTGCCTGGTTGTTTTCGCTCTGTGTCACCTGCACGCCGCGCGAACGCAGGAACTGCGCCCCGCCGCTGGCTGCGCTGGTGTCATCGCTCATCGCATAGTGCACATGTCCGATGCCGGCGTTGGCGATGGCCTGGGCGCACGGGCCGGTGCGTCCGGTGTGGTTGCACGGTTCCAAGGTGACCACCATGGTCAGCTCCTGGGCTTGGGCACGATCCATCCGGCCTAAACGGCGCAGCGCGTCGATCTCCGCGTGCGGGTTGCCGGCGCCCAGGTGGAATCCGGTGGCGATCACCCGTCCGGCCCCGTCCAGCACGCACGCGCCAACGAGCGGGTTGGCCCCGCGGGCGCCACGCGTGGCAGCTTCCAGTGCGGTGCGCAGTGCCTGGTCCAGATCTGCAGTTTCAATCATGACTGTTTCCCCCTGATCGTCGGATCGAGCATTTCGGTTTCGATCGCCGGTTTTTCGTTCCTTTTAGCCTTCATCCAGACGAAGAAGCCAACGATGGTGAACCCACCGTAGAACAGGTACATGAAGGCGCTGGCGTAGTAACCTGCGGAAAAGAGCAATGGTACGCCGACCGCGTCCACCGCGACCCAGATCAGCCAGAATTCGACCCAGCCCTTGGCCATGCCATAGGTGGCCAGCAGCGAACCGACGAAGGTCCACGCATCGGCCCAGACCGGGTCGTAGGAGCCCAGCGCCCTGAAGAGCGGAGTCAGCGCCACGGTGCCAACGATGAGGATCGCCACCAGGGATACCCGGGCCCTATTCGAGGCCCATTGCGGGGTGACCGCGTGGCCTGCGCCCTTTTCATCGCGGGCCTGCTTCCACCGCACCCATCCGTAGAAGGACACGGCGATGAACATGATTTGCCGCCCGGCCTGGCCCCAGAGGTTGGCGCTGTAGCCGGTGTCGAAGATGCTGCCCAAGAAGACCGTGAGCAGCAGCAGGTTGCCGAT
>DNHA01000339.1:1506-4446 GCA_003486025.1 Micrococcaceae bacterium
AGGCCAAAAATATTGCCGACGACCTCGCGCACCAGCAGTGCTGAGGTACCGATCGCAATTTGTGAGTTAAAAGCTTCAATGAGCCACCGCAGAATATCCATCATTCACCCTTCTCGAAGCGGCGGCTCCGGGGGTGTGCATTTGATGGCCTAGACGTGGTGCCCGAACGGCTCTACAGAGCGGCCCGGTCAGCGACGCCGACGGCAAATCAAACCCGTGCTTCTCCCATCCAGACTTTAACTGTCGGTACCGGAATTCCACCGGCTCAACCGCATCTTCGGCTTGTGGCCTTGGGCGCGGGTCGCGGACTATCACCGCCGGTTCGGACTTACACCGACCCCGGAGCACGTATTCGTGTTTATTAACACCTAGTCTGACACATCTTAGCCAGTGATGCGCGCAAGGTTTCTTAATGCGTCAATTTCCGCAGCCGGTTCCGGTGCCGAGTAGACCGCGGAACCAGCCACAAACACATCAGCTCCCGCCTCGGCGGCGCGCAGGATGGTATCCCGGGAGATGCCCCCGTCCACCTGAAGGGCGATCGGCTTGCCGGTGCCGGCGATAGCCTTGGCGGTGCGCCTGATCTTCGGCAGCACCAGGTCCAGGAACTTCTGTCCGCCGAAACCAGGTTCAACGGTCATCAGCAAGATCATGTCCAGCTCGCCGAGCATGTCCAGGTACGGTTCGATCGGGGTGGCCGGGCGCAAGGCCATGGCCGCCTTGGACCCGGCGGCAGTCAATTCGCGGGCCAAGCGGATCGGCGCGGCGGAGGCTTCGGCATGGAAGGTCACCGAATCAACGCCAAGCTGCGCATATTCCGGGGCCCACCGATCGGCGTTTTCGATCATCAAGTGCACATCGATCGGCAGCTTGCTGGCCTTGTGCAACGCCTGCACCACGGGAAGCCCGAGGGTCAGATTCGGCACAAAGTGGTTGTCCATCACGTCAACGTGGACCGCGTCCGCGGTGTGGATGCGGTCCAGCTCGCTGGCAAGCCGAGCGAAGTCGGCCGATAGGATCGACGGGTTGATGCGCGGGTGGCTCATCGGTGCTCCTTGGGTGGGGCGCTGGGTCATGGGTTGCGGGCTAAGCGGTTTTGGTGATGATCGCCATGAACATCGCATCGGTGCCGTGCACATGCGGCCACAGCTGCGCGGTGCTGCCACCGGCAAGGTCGTGGCCGCTGGCGGGGAAACCTTCCAGGGCAACGGCGCTGAGTGCGGCCCCGGTATCCAGCAGTGCGGCGTTCGGGTGGGACTTGAGGAAATCTTCGACCACCAGACGGGTTTCGGCCATATGCGGCGAGCAGGTGACAAACCCGATGACCCCGCCCACGCGCACCGCGCTGAACGCGGCGCCCAGCAGTTCACCCTGCAAGCTGGTCAGCTCCGGGATGTCGCGCGGCTGCTTGCGCCAGCGCGATTCCGGCCGGCGGCGCAACGAGCCAAGTCCGGAGCAGGGAGCGTCGACCATGATGCGGTCATAGTCCCCGGCGAACTCTTCGGTGCCGTACTCGCGGCCGTCCTTGGTGGTGACCAGCCAGAAGTCTGCGGGCACCGCGGACATGGACTGTTCAACCAGCCGGGCACGGTGTTCGGTGGGTTCATTCGCGGTCAGCCGCGCGTCGCGCTGTACGGCCAGTGCGCCGAGCAGTGCCGCCTTGCCTCCGGGACCTGCGCAGAGATCAAGCCAGTAGGTATCTTCGCCCGGCACCGGCAACGCCACGCTGGCCAGCGCGCGGGCTACCAGCTGGCTGCCGGCGTCCTGCACCCGGATGGTTCCTTCACGCACGCCTGGCACGCGGGCTACATCGCCATGCTTATAGGTGGCCGAATCCACCACCAGGGTGCCCGGCTCCGCGCCAGCTTCCAAAGCCGCATCCAGGGTGCCCAGACCGGGCAGCGCGACCAGGTTGACCACCGGAGCGAGGTTGTCTGCGTCAAGCAGCGCGGGAAGTTCGCCGGCCTCGCGGCCGTGCGCGATCAAGGCGCCGCGCAGGGCCCGCACGATCCAGTCCGGGTGCGAATGCTCGATGGACAGTTTTTCCGACTCGCTGGTGGCCGCGGCGGTCAGCTGCGCGACCCACTGTTCGGGTTCCTGCAGACTGACCTTGCGCAGCACCGCGTTGATCAGCCCCGAGGGGCCGGCACCGATCTGCGCACGGGCCAAGGACACGGTTTCATCCAATGCCGCATGCTTTGGCACGCGCATCGCCAGCAGCTGGTGGGCGCCCAGACGCAGTGCGTCGAGGATTGCCGGGTCAAGTTCGGACAGCGGCCGGTCCACCAAGGTGGTCAGGATCGCGTCGTAAAAACCCTGTGAGCGCAGCGCGCCATAAGCCAGCTCGGTGGCAAAACCGGCGTCACGCTTTTCCAGCTGGTGTTCGCGAATCATCTTGGGCAGCACCAGGTTGGCGTAGGCGTCCTTGGCGGAGACCTCGCGCAGGACCTTAAAAGCGACTAGCCGAGCCGGATCGGCGGCGCGTTTTCGCTGCCCGGGAGCCGACTGGCTGTACTGGCGGGGGCGGTCCCCCTGACCGCGGTTTCGGGTACGCCCGGCTTCGTTGCGTCGAGGTTCGTTGTGTGGGGCGTGTTCGCTCATGCGAAGCTCACTTTCGTTCCCTGGGTCAAGATTCCGCGAGCCCAGTCGGAGGCGTTCATCATTTTTTTACCTGGAGGCTGGATAGTTGACAGTTCCAACGCCCAGGTGGCGGTGCCGATAAATACTTGCGGGTGCTTGCCCGGCTCAATATGCACAGCTCCCGGTTCCAGATCGGTGCGTTCGCGGCGTTCGCTAAGCGGCCCGAACTTGTATCTGGATCCGTCGGCGGTAGCCCAAGGACCTGGGAAGGGGCTTGTGCCGTGGGCGCGGCGGCGGATCTCGGTGGCGGTGCGGGTGAAATCCAGTTGCGCGTCAGCATCGAGAATTTTTGGTGCATAG
>DNHA01000198.1 GCA_003486025.1 Micrococcaceae bacterium
GCGCAGAAGCGCACATAACGGTCCGGCGGGCGGGGCGAGCAATATCGGTCATAGCTAGAGTCTCTCAGATTATCCTGTGGCAAAGCTAAGCCACAGGCCCTCTGCGTAGCAAGTCACAGGCTAATGCGCAAAAAAGAGGAACCCCGTGTGGCCGTAATCCACCAAGGGAATAACAGCTACGCGGGGTTCTTCAGAGAACGGGAGATCAGGAGTTGAACTTCTTCCCGTTGACTCGGTCAGAGGCTCCCACCTGATCGAGGTACGGGGTGATCCCGCCTAAGTGCATCGGCCAACCGGCACCGGTGATCATGCACAGATCAACGTCGGCAGCTTCGGCCACAACGCCTTCGGCAAGCAGCAAACCGATTTCTTCGGCCAAGGCGTCCTGCACGCGGGTCAGGATCTGCTCCGAGGTAGACGGCCTATCGCCAAAGCTCAGCAGACCCTTCATCTCGGGATTCAGTACCTGGGCGCCCTTTTCATCCCTGATCCACAAGGTGGTGATCTTTGCGTCGATCAGCTTGCCCAGATTCTCCGAGACCGCAAAACGCTCTCCGAAGGATGCATTGAGCGACTCATTGACGTGTTGCGCGACCGGTAGGCCAACCATAGCCAGCAAGGTGAATGGGGTCATCGGCAGTCCCATTGGACGCAGTGCAGCATCTGCGGTGAGTGCGTCGGTGCCTTCATCGAATGCTGCCTGGACTTCACTCATCAATCGCAGAAGCACGCGGTTGACCACAAATGCTGTGGCGTCCTTGGTGCGCACAGTGGTCTTGCGCAAGTTTTTACCCAGGGCAAAGGCGGTGGCCACAGTTGATTCGTTAGTCCACTGGGTCGCTGCGATTTCCAGCAACGGCATCACGGCGACGGGGTTGAAGAAGTGGAACCCGACGAGGCGCTCAGGGTGCGCCAGATCCTTGCCCATCTCGGTGACGGACAGCGAAGAGGTGTTGGTGGCCAAGATGCATTCGGCGGAAACTACCGCTTCAACCTCGGCGAATACCTGCTTCTTGACGTTGAGCTCTTCAAAGACCGCCTCGATGACGAAGTCTGCGTCCGCGAACGCTTCCTTGGTCACCGAACCACTGACTAGTGCCTTGGTGCGGTTGACCGCGTCCTGGCTCATCCGTCCCTTGGCGTGGAGCTTGTCGATTTCACCGTGGATGTAGGCAAGACCTTTGTCTACGCGGGACTGATCAAGGTCGGTGATGATCACCGGAACGTTCAGCCGGCGTACGAAGAGCAAGGCCAGCTGGCTTGCCATCAATCCGGCACCAACCACGCCAACCTTCGTGACCGGACGAGCTAGCTTGGAACTGGGCGCCCCGGCAGGACGCTTGCCACGCTTTTGCACCAGGTCAAGGAATGCGTACACGGTGTTCTTGAACTCGTGGGTGGCCATCAGTTCGGTCAGCGCAGCGATTTCCAGTTCGGCGGACTGCGCTTGGGTGAGCGTCATGCCCTTGCGGAACACTTCAAGCACCTTGTAGGGGGCGGGAGTCGCGCCGGAAAGCTTCGCATCAACGAACTTCTCTGCCCGATCTGCCGCATCCACCCAGCGGCGCGCCACCTCTGGGTCGCTGGGATCCACCGAATTTTCGCGCAGTACTTCACGTTCACCGCTCAATACCGAGCCGGCAAACGTGACCGAACTTTCGATGAAGTCCGCTGGCTCGAATAAGGCATCGGCGACGCCAAGCTTGTAAGCTGCCGGGCCGGAAAGCGTGCGGTTGTTGTTGAGCGGGTTTTCCACCATCACCTTCAGCGCATTTTCCGGACCGATAAGTCGTGGCAAGCGGTAGACGCCGGCCCAACCGGGGATCAAGCCTAGGAAGGCTTCGGGGAGCCCCAGCGCGCCGGCGGCGGTGCTGACCGTACGGTAGTTACAGGCCAGCGCGATCTCCAGTCCACCGCCCAGGGCCAGTCCGTTGATGAAGGCAAAGGTGGGGACACCCAGGTCTGCCAGGAGGTCGTAGGCTCTGTGGCCCAGTGTCGCCATGGCGGTTGCATGTTCAGGTGCGCTGAGCCGGGTGACGGCGGACAGATCCGCACCGGCGATCAAGAAGTATGGTTTACCAGTGATCGCCAAGCCGTGAATTTCTCCTGCTTGGGCGCGCGCCGCCTGCTTTTCAAGTTCCGCACGCAGTTCGATCAGTCCGCTTGGACCCAGCGTGGTGGGCTTTTTATGATCCAGCCCGTTATCCAAGGTGAGCAGCACCAAGGTCTTGCCATCTGGCAGCTGCACATCCTTGGTGAAGGAGTGGGTCACGGTTTCGTCATGCATGAGTTCGGTGACGGCCGAATAATCCTGAGTCATGTTGTCTTCCCTAAGCCTTCGTGCCAAAGTCTGTGTGGTTTGGGTTCTCCCAAATTACGGTGCCGCCCATGCCCAAGCCGATGCACATGGTGGTGATTCCGTATCTGACCGAATGGTCTTCGGCGAATTGGCGAGCTAGCTGAGTCATCAGCCGCACCCCGGAGGAGGCCAGCGGGTGGCCGACGGCGATCGCGCCGCCATAGCGGTTGACTCGCTCATCCTGCTGGTCAATGCCGTAGAAGTCGAGGAAGGAGAGCACCTGCACGGCAAAGGCTTCGTTGATTTCAAACAGTCCGATGTCTGAAATCTCCAGTCCAGCCTTGGCCAGTGCCTTTTCGGTGGCCGGGACCGGTCCGTAGCCCATCACCTCGGGGGAGACCCCGGCGAAGGCGAACGAGACCATGCGCATTTTTGGCGTTAGTCCAAGCTCGCGTACGGCGGCTCCGCTGGCGAGCATCGCTGCGGTAGCACCGTCGTTGAGTCCCGCAGCATTGCCCGCGGTGACGCGGCCGTGGGCGCGAAAAGGGGTGCGCAGATCGGCGAGCGACNNTATTTGGCCGTGGCGGTTCGTCGACCGTGTTGACCGCCCACCCTTCGCCAGGCCGTTGTGCGGCAACCTGCACCAGATCCGGCTGGATCTGGTTGTGCGCGTAGGCCTTGGCCAGCTTCTGCTGGGAGGATACGGCGTAGCTATCGGCGCGTTCCTTGGTGATCGTGGGGAACCGGTCATGCAGGTTTTCGGCGGTATTGCCCATGTTCAGTGCTTGTGGGTCGACGATCTTTTCGCTCAGAAAGCGCGGGTTTGGATCTGCGCCGGTGCCCATGGGGTGATTGCCCATATGCTCGACGCCACCGGCGATCACGACGTCGTAGGAGCCGAAGGCGATGCCGCCGGCTAGCGAGGTGACCGCGGTCATGGCACCGGCGCACATGCGGTCGATGGCGAATCCGGGCACCGACTCCGGGATCCCCGAGAGCAGTCCAACGGTGCGCCCGATGGTCAGGCCCTGGTCACCGGTCTGCGTCGTGGCAGCCATGGCGATTTCATCAATCTTCTCGGCCGGAACTCCGGGGTTGCGGCTGAGCAGGCCACGAACGGCTTTGACCGCAAGGTCATCGGCGCGCGTTCCGTGGTAAATGCCCTTCTCGCCTGCTTTACCGAATGGGGTGCGTACCCCATCGATGAAAACGACATCGCGGTCCTCTAGCGAGGTGTGCGCGGGTGCGGACGCGGAGGTAGTGTTGACGCTCACCGTCGGGCTCCTTGGGATAGGTTTAGCCTGCCCAGAGATCGGGGCAGTGGTCAGTATCACAGTGACCTAAACCATACGTTACTCATGAGTAACTTTAAGTGCAAGTGCGCAACGAGCGTCCCAGCAATTTTCCGATGGCCTGCGGTGTCTTAGCCGCGCAATGCGTCGGCAAGTTTTGCGCTCAATAGCTCGCGCTGCCAAGGCCGGGCACCAAGTTCTTCCAAGGCGGTATCCACGGTTCCGACGCTCAAACTCGCTGGCGGATTCCAGCACAGGGCACGCAGGAATTTCGGAGTCAACAGGTTTTCTCCGGGGATGTTCCAGTGCTCGCTAATCTCTGCAAGGACTTCGCGCGCCGCGGTGAGCCGCAGGGCTGCCTGCGGATTCTTTTCGCCCCAGATGCGGGCATTGGGCAGGTCCTGCACCCCGGAACGCAATTCTGGAAGGTCGGTGCTATTTCTGCCGCGTTGCATCGCCTCCAGCCAGCGCGGAGCATCTCGTTTTGCGCTGCGCCCGTGGAAACCTGGGATCTGCAGCAGTGTGGGGACACTGTTTGGCCGATGGTTGACGGCAGCCATGATGGCAGAATCCGGCAGCAAGCGTCCAGGAGCCACATCGCGGCTTTCTGCCAGGGACTCGCGCGACTGCCAAAGCTCACGGGCTACCGAGAGGTTCCGGCGGTTCTTGATTTTATGGATACCTGAGAGCTTGCGCCAAGCCTCCGGGGGAGCAACTGGATCTGGAAGGTGGCGCACATACTCGAATTCTTGGGCGGCAAATTCCAGCTTGCCCTGTTCTTCAAGGATCCGGGAGATCTCTTCACGCAGTTCAAAAAGAACTTCTACATCCAGTGCCGCATAGTTCAGCCAGGATTCGGGCAATGGCCGGGTAGCCCAATCCACCGCCGAATGTTCTTTGGCAAGCTGCAGGCCCAACAGTTCACCGACCATCGTTCCCAGTGCGACCCGGGGGAAACCCGCTAAACGGCCGGCCAGTTCGGTATCGAATAATCCGGTGGGCGCTAAGCCCTCGTCGTGCAAGCACGGAAGATCCTGGGTGGCAGCATGCAAGATCCAGGGCAATCCATTCATGAAGTCGACCAGTGGATCGAGCGACTCAATGCTTTCGGGATCAATCAGCCAGGTGCTGGCGCCTTCGCGGCGTATTTGGATGAGGAAGGCGCGGCGTCCATAACGAAATCCGCTGGAGCGTTCGGTATCAACTGCGAGATCTCCGGTACCGGCGCGTAGCGCGCGAAGTGCCCGATTCAGTGCCACAGGGGTGTTGATGACTTCCGGGATACCATCTCGTGGAGTGGTCAGAGGAGTCAGGGTTTGCTGGTCTGCGGCTGAATCTGAAGTAGTCATGGTCCTTCTATTCTAGGACCCATGGCACAAAGTATTAGCTCATCCGACGGTGCGGTAGTTGCTGCACGCCTTCGGGCAGCGGTGGCATGCCCGCAAAGGTGCACACCATATCGGCCCAAGCGCTCAGATGCGAACCGAGTGCGTCGCCGTGTTCCGGAGTCCACGAGGCGCGCAATTCGATGTCGATATGGTCGTGTTCGCCCTGGAGCTCACCGAAGGATTCGGAAATGACCCGTGTGGCGGTGCCGCCGGCAGAATGATGAGCGGCATGCCGCTCAGCCAATGCCTCTTCCAACCAGCTCCACGCTACGGAAGCCAACATCGAGTCCTGGCCCATCTCGTGATCTAAGCGGGCACGAATGTAGGTGACGACGCGGAATTTTCCGCCCCATAATTCTTGGCCTGCAGGATCAAAAAGCAGGATGAAACGCCCCGTGGCCAAGGGGGTTCCCGGGAGCAAAAATGGAGTTCGTGAAATTTCCTGGCCATGCTGTCCATGGCTGGGATACGAATTTTCCAGCACATCGCCGCTGAGCGCCAAGGCGAAGGGCGCCAGCCGGGCGGGGGCAGGGATCTCGGTAATTTTTAGTTCTTTGCGAACAGCTGCGCGCGAGAGCTCGCCCAGGGCCTCGGAAAAGGCGGTGGGAATGTGAGAAGCAGCAGGTTGATTGGACACAATCCGAGTCTAAAACGCGCCGTACCGCTGGTGCGGTACGGCGCGCCGATTCAGCCTAGGCTGCGCGGTGTGCGGACATCAAAACACGCAGTTTTGCGGTAAAGGCGCGCACATCTTCCTCGGTGGTGTCAAAGGAGCACATCCAGCGAACGTGGCCCGCTGCGCGGTCCCAGTCGTAAAAACGGAAGTGCTCGCGCAACCGGTCCGAAACCTCGGTCGGCAACTGCGCAAAAACGCCATTGGCCTGCGCCGGGTAGACCAGCTGGACTCCGTCGATCTCAGCGACGGCAGCGGCCAACTGTGCAGCCATCGCGTTTGAGTGCCCGGCCAGCTCGCGCCATAACCCGGTCCCGTAGAGCTCAAGCAACTGGGCGGAGATGAAACGCATCTTGCTGCCTAGCTGCATATTCATCTTGCGCAGGTATTTCAAATCCTGGGCGAGGGATGGATCCAGCGTCAGAATGCCCTCGCCGAGCAGCAGGCCGTTTTTGGTCCCGCCCAGGGACACAATATCAACGCCCACGTCGGTGGTGAGCTCACGCAGCTCCACGCCGAGCGCAGCTGCCGCATTGGACAAGCGTGAGCCGTCCAAATGGACCTTCATGCCCAGCTTGTGGGCGTGGTCGGTTATCGCGCGAATCTCCGCCGGAGTGTAGAGCGTGCCCAGCTCCGTACCCTGGGTAATTGACACTGCCAGTGGTTGGGCACGATGTTCATCGCCCCAGCCCCAGGCTTCCTGGTCGATAAGTTCCGGGGTGAGCTTGCCATCAGCCGAGGCCACTTGCAGAAGTTTGAAGCCGCCGATGCGTTCGGGCGCACCATTTTCGTCCACGTTGATGTGCGCGGTATTCGCGCAGATCACCGCTCCCCAGCGAGGTAGCAGCGACTGCAACGCGGTCACATTGGCGCCGGTACCGTTGAACACCGGAAAAATTGCGGCGTTCTCGCCGAACAAATCCTGCGCCATCTGATCCAGAGCCGCGGTGTAGTCGTCATCACCGTAGGCGCTTTGATGTCCGCCGTTCGCGCGAGTGATCGCTTCAAGGATGCGTGGGTGCACTCCGGAGTAATTATCGGAAGCGAATCCGCGCACCGCAGGGTCGTGGCTAATGGTCATGGGTTTTGAGTCCTTTTGCTGGTGGTACGTAGGTGGTGGTGTGCTCGCTTAAAAACGCTACACCACCACCGTTGGATCCTGCTTAGGCGGTAGCTAGTGGCAGGCGTTTGCCGTTGAAGTCCGCTGGGTCCGCGTTCAGAAGTTCAACGGCTGCCGAGGCCAGAATTGCCACGGGAGTGTGGCCGGCTGGCACCTCGGTAGCCGACTTGTCGCTCAATGCTTTGACAACCCAACTGAGCGCCGCTGCCTGCGGGGCCTGTTTGCTGAACAGTCTTGCGATGGCGTTAACCCAGTGCTCTGCCGCGGCTTTAACCGCACCATAATTGGCGTTGGAAGGAGTCGGATGCGTGACCGCTTGGGCGCTGACGATTGCCAGGCGTCCGGCGTCAGAAGCGACCAGATCGTCAACGAACACCCGGGTTGTATTGCGCAGCGTAGTCATCACGCTGGCATTCAGGAAATCCCAGTCCGCGTCGGACTGTCCGGTGATCGATTGACCGCCCCGCCAGCCGCCAACCAGATGCAGCAAAACATCGATTTTTCCATGCTGCGCGTGTACTTGCTCTCCGAGGGCGGTTACCGCCTGCAGATCAGTGAGATCGCAGACGTAGCGTGAGGTGGCAAACCCGAGGCGTTCGTCCAAGCGTTCGGCATTGCTGCCGACCACCAGAACGCGCGCCCCAGCTTCGGAAAGTTCACGGGCCACTGCGACTCCCGCAGCCGAGGTGGCCCCGGCAATCAGTACCAGTCGGTTGTTCTCTGCTTTGCTCATAAACCGATCCTAGATGCTTGTTGCGCCAGTCATGCCACGGGTCGAGTCGATCACCGCGGCCATCTTCTTGTTCAACGCTTCGTAGAACATCGATAGCGGGAACTCGTCGTCCATGACCTGGTCGGTGACTTCGCGCAGCGGAGCGGTCAGCGGCAGCGCGTCAGGTCCCTTAGCCCACACCGAGGCGGGATTCGGGGTCACCGTGGAGGAGACCAATTCATAGGCGGCCAGCCAGTGGG
>DNHA01000155.1 GCA_003486025.1 Micrococcaceae bacterium
AGATTTCTAAAGCATAGAAAAGTTAGTTACTTCATCAACCGCAGGTTAATGAGGTAACGGTATGGGCGTCCCTTGTTGACCTGAATGGCGGCACGGGCGCCCATTAGCGTCATGTAGACCCAGAGCGCCACGGTGAGTACCGCGAAGATCCAACCGATGCCGGGGATCAAGGTCAGCACGTTCAGGATGATTGCCAAGATAGTCAGCGGGAACGTGAAGTTGAACGCTTCCTTCGACTCCTGAGAGGTGAAGGGCCCCCGGTCACGGTAGACCGCAAAGATGATGGCCGATGGAATGCAACCGAGTACTGCGCCGGCGTGCGACATCATTGCCCATTGCCGGTCCTCAGAAGGAGACAAGGGTAAAGCTGAGACCTTGGAACCTTCGAAACGTGAATTCTCCGGCGGTACGGTCTTGCGTGTTGTCACGTGGCTCTTCCTTGTCTCGATAGGGTGTTACTCCGATTCTATCGAGATTCTGGCGGTGTAAAGTCCAACCCGCCCTGAAACTCCAACTATTAGTCAATCGTTAGGAAACCGTAATCTTCACTGGTGAGGAAATCGATCAGCTCTTCGACCTTGCCTAGCAGCTGTGGTTCCAGCTGAGAATAGTGGTCAACGCGGGAAAGGATGCGTTGCCAACCCAGACCAATATCCTCTGCTGTGGAGTGTGGCCAACCGAACTCACGTAATATTCCGGTTTTCCAATCGGTGCCGCGCGCAATGACCGGCCATTTCGCAATGTTAAGCGCCGAAGGTTTAACTGCCTGCCAGACATCGACGTACGGATGGCCCAGGATCAAAACATGCTGCGCGGCTCCGGGTACCTTCATTGCTTCCTTGACGATGTGCTCTTCTTTGGTTCCAGAAATCAGGTGATCCACCAGGATTCCCAAGCGCCGTTCCGGTGAGGGATTAAACGCTCGGATTGCGCCGGCAAGATCATCAACACCGTGCAGCGGCTCGACCACAATGCCTTCAACACGCAGGTCATGCCCCCAGACCTTTTCGACTAACTCGGCGTCGTGTTTTCCTTCGACCCAAATACGACTGGCCCGGGCAGTGCGAGCTTTCAGATCAGTGACGGCACGAGAACCGGATGCCGAAACCAACTTCTTCGGTGCCGCCGCTTTAGGCTGCGGTTCAACGATCTCCACCGGTTCTCCTTCGAGCAGGAATCCGAACCCTGCTTGGAATGAACGTGTCTTGCCGCGGCGGTCCTCCAGCACGATGACACGCATCCCGCCGGACTTTTCGGTGCGAACCACCTCACCGACCCATCCACTGTCCACGTCTTCCAATAGCAAACCGACGGACACCGGAATTTGACGCAGTTTTTTGGGTGCTGGTGCACTGAGGTCTTGCGCTCCCCAGGAGTAATTGGACACGTACTGCCTTTCGCTGTGATCGAATACGCTCGAAATCCAATGCTAGCAACCGATGAACGTATTAGACTTGGCACTTGATAGGTTCGAGTGCCAAAACCTTGCGTGGTTTCTTAGGAGGTGTTGAGGTGAGTGAGTTTCGACGTCTAGACGTCTTGCGCGCCATTGTGGAGGACTACGTCCAGTCGCATGAACCGGTGGGGTCCAAGGCATTGCTCGATCGGCATAACCTCGGGGTATCCGCGGCGACGATCCGTAATGACATGGCATTGCTGGAAGAAGAAGGACTGATCGCGGCCCCGCACACCTCTTCAGGGCGTATTCCTACGGAAAAGGGCTACCGCCGGTTTGTTGATCAGATTGGCGAGCTCAAGCCGCTGTCCAGGGCCGAACGCGAAGCGATCAATAAGATCTTAGATAGCTCCCAAGACCTCGACGAGGTGCTGCACAGCACTGTTCGACTGCTAGCGCGCCTGACAAACCAAGTTGCTCTGATTCAGGTACCGCACTACGACACCGCCTCGTTGCGGAATTTGGATCTTGTGGGGTTGGGTTCAGCGCAAGTTTTGATGGTGATGATTGCCTCTAACGGGACGGTAGATCAGCGAATGATCTCCACCGTGAGGGCTTATAGCGACGAGGAGCTGAACGCTCTGAAGCTGGCTTTGCTCAACGCTTTCGGCGGACGGCAGCTTGCTGAGCTCGTGGGAAGTCTCAAGTTGGACATGATCCCGCCACAGCTTCACGAAGATCCGTTGTTCGACTCGATCGTGGGCAGCATGCAGGAAATGGCACGCGCAGCCAATGCCCAGCGCATTGTGATGGCCGGTACTGCTAACCTTGCACGTTCCTCCGGTGACTTCCCGTTGACGCTGACCCCAGTTCTGGAAGCCTTAGAAGAGCAGGTAGTTCTACTGAAACTATTTTCCGAACTGGAAGCTGATTCACGTGGTGTAGCGGTGACCATTGGTACCGAACATCATTACGGACAGCTATCGGATGCCACGGTGATTGCCACAACTTATGGTTCGGACGCGCGTAGCAAACTGGGCGTGCTTGGACCGACCAGAATGAATTACCCCTCATCGATGGCATCGGTACGAGCGGTAGCGCGCTACCTATCGAAGATTTTGACGAATTAATTTTCGTCGCCACTAAATTTTTTCATTTTTACGAAAGGACACGGCGAATATCGTGAGCTCGCATTACGAGACGCTGGGTGTTGCTAAGGATGCGACCCCGCAGGAAATCAAGAGTGCCTACCGCAAACTGGCACGCAAGTTGCACCCAGATGTAAACCCTAGTGAAGGTGCTGCTGAACAATTCAAGCTGGTCACCCGCGCCTACGAGGTCCTTTCCGATGAAAAGAAACGCGCCAACTTTGACGCGACCGGGGATCTGAACGGCAACGGCCAGCAGGGCTTCGGTGGAGGCGGCGGACAGAACTTCGGTGGCTTCGGCGATATTTTCGAACAGTTCTTTGGCGGGGGACAGGCTCAGGGGCCGGCCTCGCGTACGCAGACTGGCCGCGACGCGCTGATCACCATCACCATTGATTTGGAAGACGCGGTCAAGGGCACCGTCTATCCGCTGGAAATGGAAACCGCCGTGACTTGCAAGGCCTGTGACGGCTCATGCTGCCGCCCGGGCACCAGCCCGGTCACCTGTGAAACCTGCCGTGGTGCAGGCCAGATCCAGCGCCCGGTACGTTCCTTCCTCGGTCAGATGATGACCGTTGAAACCTGCCCCGCCTGCCGCGGGTTCGGTACCACCATCCCCGACCCATGCAATGAATGCAACGGTGAAGGCCGCGTGCGCGAGCACGTGTCGAAGTCGCTGAACATTCCTGCCGGTGTTGATTCGGGAACCCGAATTCAGCTACGCGGTCAGGGCGAAGCCGGTCCTGGTGGGGGACCGAACGGTAACCTCTTCGTGGAGATCGATGTTCGTCGCCACAAGGTGTTTGAGCGCGCACAAACCGATCTGCATGCGAAGATGACTATTCCAATGACCGCTGCAGCCTTGGGCTGTGAACTGAAGCTTGAAACCTTCGATGGCGAGCAGCAGATCAACGTGGAATCCGGTGCCCAAGATGGGGATACGATGACGCTGCCAGGTCTTGGAGTACCACGCCTGCGCGGTGGCAAGCGTGGCGACATAATCGTGCACCTGCAGGTGGAGACCCCAACCAAGTTGGATGCCGCACAGCGTGAACTGCTTGAACAGTTGGCAGAACTTCGTGGGGAACAGCTCACCTCAGGACGTGTTGAGCATTCCGGCGGAATGTTCTCCCGGTTGCGCGATAAGTTGAACCAGCGCTAAGCATGAGCAATCACAGCTTTGTGATCTCCGCGGAGCAAGGCGCACTGGCCTTGGTGGGGGAAACCATCGAACTCACCGGGGCTGAAGCCCATCATGCGGTGGCCGTGAAACGTGTGTCTTCCGGCGAAGAGCTTGATCTGCTCGATGGAACCGGAATGCGCTTGCGCGTTAAAGTGCTGGACGCGTCCAAGGAGCTGTTGCGGGCAACCGTGCTTGAACGCGTGCAGGAAGTTCCTCCGGCACACCCAATTGGCTTGGTCCAGGCTTTAGCCAAGGGCGACCGTGACCTGCAGGCCGTGGAGTCCGCTGTGGAGCTTGGGGTGTTTACGGTCCGTCCGTGGCAGGCGGATCGGTCGATCGTGCGATGGAGCGGAAGCAAGACCGAGAAAGCAATGGCTAAGTGGCGTTCGCTGGTGCGTTCGGCGCAGAAGCAATCACGTCGTGCTTTCGAACCGGAAGTCTTGGAACCGGTTAATACCAAGATGCTCAGTGCCCGGATTCGCCACTTGTGCGACAACGGCGAGTTAGTTTTGATCCTCCATGAGGCAGCGCAACTATCTGTCGCGCGAGAAACGCAGAACTGGCTAAGCCAGGCGTCCGAGCAAGCCGGTGTCACCTTGGTGGTCGGACCCGAAGGCGGTATCAGCGACGCGGAGCTCGAACAGTTTGTTGCTGCTGGAGCCCGCCCAGCCCTGCTGGGGCAGCACGTCTTGCGTGCTTCAACCGCAGGGCCTGCAGCCTTGGTTCTGGTTCGGCACCTGTTGGGCGAGCTATAAACCGATAAACAGAAAATGTTCAGCATCACCAAGTGGTTGTGCTGAACATTTTTTGTGGTTAAACGAGCAGAGATTTATCTGATGGTGAATTCACTGGACACCGAAGCGATTTTCTTCGTGGACCCAGCTTCCTGTCCCCAGAAGGTCAGCTTGTAGGAGCCAACTCCTAGCTGTGTGGTGAAGCTGAATGATCCGTCTTTTTTGATCGACGATGCTTTGATAGCTTCAGCAGCGGTCAAAACGGTCAGTTTGCCGGTTTTGTCCTTGTTTTCCAAGCTGTAGTAGATGCCGTCGGTAAAGTTGGCGGTTCGTCCGGAGAACTTGACTTGCCCGGCCTTAGTCGTGCTGCCAAATTGCGGATCGATTATCCAAATTGGCGCCATGAAGCTGGCATCGCGTTCGTATGAATCGGCGAGTCGCAAGTCGCCGAAGACCGTGGCATTAGCTTGCCCGTCAACCAGTATTTTTACCTTCGGAGGCAAAGTGCCGATTAACAGACCCGCGTTGGAAGCGGCAGCGGTTGCGGTGAAGACTAGTTGCTGAATGGTGCGCTCGGACAGTCCGCGGTCGAGTTTAGCGCTGAAGACCTTAGCCGGAAGGTCAAGGGTAATGACGTTTTCCTTGTTCATGGACACGCCGACTTCGTTTGATGGCTTCAAATGCGTGTACCACTCGGGATTTACTGACTTTTCATTCAGCAGGTAGGAGATGGAATCTCCAATGGGTTCGCCAGTCACATTTTTTGTGGCGTATTCACGGTAGAGGAAAACTCCAAGTTCCGTGTTTTCCAGCCAGTAGATGGGCAACCGGTCAATTGATGAGTGATGTTGAACCGAGTCGCTTGCAGCGGGTAGTGCCAGAGAAGCGGCGGCCGAGCTAATCGGCATTTGGTGTGATTCCTCGCGCGAAGCAAGACCACAGCCAGCTGCCGCAACGAGACTTAGACTGACTCCAATGACGGCAACCCGCTTTGAAACCATTCTCGTGAATCTACCCTGCACTACTTACCAATCCGTTGATCAATCGCTTAACGTCGAGCCATTAAATGCCCTGACGCTCAAATAGTTTGGCACACGAAGCTGAGCAAAAAAGCGGAAATCGGGCGTTTCGACGCATTCTTAACCAAATCTATACCTTGGCCACCAGCGATACTTAAGAAACACTTCAGATGAATTGAGCCCTTGCTCATGGCGAAAATCTTCCCGAAGATTGACCGTCATGGATAGACTGTAAGGTACGAGAGCGAACCATCGCCAAGCTTTATAAAAGGGGCACTTAGCACTGCATGCAGGTTGAACATAATAAGATACCGGCCGAGTCCGACTCCGCGTCCATGACCATCACCTTCGAGACTCCCGAACTTATGGTCGCGACGCTAGGTCCCAGTGATGAATTATTGCGCATCCTGACAGGTGCCTATCCCTTGGTGCAATTCCGTCCTAACGGTGCCGCCTTGACCCTGATCGGCGAACCCATCCAGGTACGCAAGGCGCAGCGGGTCACCGAAGAAGCACGGGCCCTGGCCAGCCGGGGTTCGCGGATGAGCGCAGATACGATCGAGCAAATCATCAAGATGCTCTCTGCCGGCGGCGGTGATGCACCCACCGACGTACTGGGTCTGAAGATTCTTTCTGGCCGCGGCCGATCGATTCGGCCCAAGACGCTGAATCAAAAAGGCTATGTCGACGCGATCGACGAGAACACCATCACCTTCGGTGTGGGTCCAGCCGGTACCGGAAAAACTTTCCTGGCGATGGCAATGGCGGTGGCCGCCTTGCAAGCCAAGGAGGTCAGCCGCATTATCTTGACCCGTCCGGCGGTGGAGGCGGGGGAGAAGCTGGGCTTCCTGCCCGGTAGCCTGACCGAAAAAATCGACCCGTACCTGCGTCCGCTTTACGACGCACTGCACGAGATGATCGATCCGGAGACCATTCCACGTCTGATCGAAGCTGGCACAATTGAGGTGGCCCCGCTCGCCTATATGCGCGGACGCACGCTCAATGATGCATTTGTCATTCTGGATGAGGCACAGAACACCACCAGCGAACAAATGAAAATGTTCCTCACCCGTCTGGGCTTCGGTTCCAAAATGGTGATCACCGGGGACGTAACCCAAGTGGATCTGCCCGGGAACGCTGTCTCCGGACTAGCGATGGTCATCGAAGTGCTCGAAAATATCGACGACATCAAGCTGTGCCGACTGGATGCCGGGGACGTGGTGCGCCATCGGCTGATCGCAGATATTGTCACGGCCTATGACCGTTGGGACACCAAAAAACGAGAACAACACTCCCGGGGACGGACCAAGCAATGAGCGTGGAAGTAAACAACGAAACCGACTATGAAGTGGACCTGCACGATGTGCAGAAACTCGCAGACTCGATTACCGAGGCGATGTTCATCCACCCGGAAACCGAAGTTTCCATCGTCTTCATCGACGAAGATGCGATGAGCGAATTGCACGTGGAGTGGATGGATCTGGAAGGTCCCACCGACGTGATGAGCTTCCCCATGGATGAACTTCGTCCCGGGTCCGAAACCGCTCCGTCGGAAAGCGGGATCCTAGGCGACATCGTCATCTGTCCAACCATCGCCGAGGCCCAGGCGAAGGCCGGCGGGCATGCGGTCCATGATGAGATTTTGCTGCTCACCACGCACGGCATGTTGCACCTGATGGGCTTCGACCACGAAGAACCCGAGGAAAAGGCAGAAATGTTCACCCTGCAGCGCCGGCTGCTCGAAAGCTACACCGGCCGCCCAGCACCGAAAGAAACGGTGGAATAGCCGGTGGGCGCAGTATTACTCATCTTGGCATTGGTCTTCATGGCCAGCGCCGCAATCTTAACCGCTGCCGACTCGGCCTTCTACGCATTGTCGCGTAACGCGGCCGAGCGGTTGCGCAGCGAATCGGATTCAAAGTCGCTGAGCCACATCCTTGACGACACCGAATCCCATGCGCAGGCAATCCGCTTCTGGCGTATCTGGTTTGAAACCGCCTCCGCGGTAGCGGTCGCCCTGCTGGCGGCGCGCTGGATCGAAAACCTCTGGTTAGCCGGACTGCTGGCCACCGTGGTGATGGCAGCCATCGGCTTTGTGCTGGTGAGCGTGTCGCCTCGGCGTTATGGACGTTCCAATGCGCGCAATGTGGTCCGTGCGACCGCGCCGATGGTACGCCTGCTGCGCCTTTTACTGGGTCCGGTGACCAATTGGCTGGCCAGCATCGGTACCGCAATGAGCCCCGGGCCTGGTAACGATGAAGACGGCTACCTGGGCAAAGAGCGGCTGCGCGACATGGTGGATCGCGCCAGCGAAGGCGAAGACCTGGATGAAGAATCTGCCGAACTGATCTCCTCGGTGATGGACCTGGAAGAAACCAACGTACGCGCGGTCATGGTTCCGCGCACCGACATGGTGGTGCTCACCGGGGAACACACTATTAACAGCGCGTTGGAGCTGTTCATGGCCTCCGGGTATTCGCGGATCCCGCTGATCGGCGAAGATACCGATGACATCCAGGGCATCATCTACCTCAAGGACGTGATCTCCGAGATCCACGGCCTGCAGCAGGCGGACCGTCTGGAGGACCTGGCCCGCCCGGTGCGCTTTGTGCCCGAATCAAAAAATGCCGCAGACCTCCTGCAAGAACTGCAGCAAGAAGCCATCCACCTCGCGGTGGTGATCGATGAGTATGGCGGCACCGCCGGATTGGTCACACTTGAGGATCTGATCGAAGAGATCGTCGGCGAAATTGACGACGAATATGACCGCTCGCGTAACGAAATCATCGAGAATCCAGATGGTTCGCTGTTCGCCATGGCGTCGGTGTCCATCGATGATGTGGCAGATCACTTCGACGTGCTGATCGATGATGAAGATGTGGACACCGTCGGTGGGTTACTCTCGAAGGTGCTGGAATCTGTTCCAGTGCTCGGCTCCACCGCCGACGTACACGGGCTGCGGCTGACCGTG
>DNHA01000084.1 GCA_003486025.1 Micrococcaceae bacterium
CGGACCGATCCTTACCGAACTGGCTGGTTACAAGGAACTAACTCCCTACAAGGGTGGTTGGTGCGGTAACGAGATGCACCCGGATGTGGTCACCGACGGTCAGCGTGCGCGCGCTATTGAACTGGTCCGCAAGGTGGGTGCGGGGCTGAAGTCCACCGGCTACCGCGGCTTCTTCGAGGTCGACGTACTGGTAGATACCGATACCGACGAGGTGTACCTGGGCGAATTGAACCCACGCATCTCCGGGGCCAGTGCGATCACGAATGTGACCGCCGGAGCCTACGCGGACGTTCCGCTATTCCTCTTCCACCTGCTGGAGTACCTGGATGTGGAATTCGAGCTGGACGTGAATGAGATTAATGCGCGCTGGGAGGAGCTGTCCGGGGCCGATGTGTGGAGCCATATGATCATCAAGGAAACTGATGACATCGTGCAGTACATCACCCACGCGCCGCGCACCGGCAAGTACTTCCTGGACTCAAAGGGCAAGTTGCAGTTCTCGCGCAGCGCACTGGACTGGCACCAGCTGCAGAACCATAAGGAAGCATTCTTCCTGCGCATCTATGGTGTTGAAGACTACCGTTGGAAGGGGGCTGACTTGGGCGTACTTGTAACCAAGTCGAAGCTGCAGTACGAGGGCAAGAAGAAGACCAAGCTGACCATCGACGCGAAGCATTTCATCTCTTCGATCCGTGCACAGTACAAAGGCATCGACGTTCCACCGGCTACCGCGCAGTAGGCTAGTTCGTCAGACCCGTTCAAGTGCTGGTGGTAGGCTCCAAAAGATAGAGCACACAGCGTTTCTAAGAGAAGAGCGACCACTAGATGTCCAGCGGCCTCACGGTACCCGAGTTAACGATCGCTAACTGGCAGTACCCGGAAAACATCCAGGTATCCTTCCAGAATATCGCCGAGTTCCTGCCGACGACCAAGGTCTCACGCGGCGACGAATCGATCACCAAGCTGCCGTTCACCGAAATGGAGATTGGCGATCTCGAGGTCGCTAAAGGCAGCGCCACCGATCCCTCGTTGACCGTGCGCGGAGTGATCAACTCGACGAACACCGACGGTTTGCTGATCATGCGCAAGGGCAAGGTGATGGTGGAGAAGTACTACAACACCATGACCTCGCTGACCGACCACCTGCTGATGTCGATGAGTAAAACAGTCGTCGGCACGGTGGCAGCAGCGCTGGTGAGCGCGGAAAAGCTCGACGTGGACAAGCTGGTCACCGACTACGTGCCAGCGCTTGAACGCTCCGGCTACGCCGGAGCAACGGTACGCCACCTGCTGGATATGCGTTCGGGAATCCAGTTCTCCGAGGAGTATCTGGATCCCAAGGCCGAGGTACGCATGCTGGAGGAAGCCATTGGCTGGACGCCGCCCAGCGGCGCCATCGGACCCATCGGCATGTATGACTACCTGCTGACGCTGAAGGCTAAAACCTCCCATGGTGGTGCCTTTGAATACCGGTCCTGCGAGACCGACGTGCTCGGCTGGGTGCTGGAGGCTGCCGGTGGGGCGCGCATGCAACAGCTAATCTCCGAATATGTCTGGGCCAAGATCGGTGCGCAGCAGGACCTGGTGATGGGTACCGACCAGTTCGGAACCGGCATGTTCGACGGCGGCTTTAATGCAACCCTGCGCGACCTCGCCCGCTTTGGCCACCTCTACATCAACGACGGAGTCTCGCTCAGTGGACAGCGGGTCTTTGACCCATCCTGGATCACCGATACATTTGACAGCACCGAGGATCAGCTCAAAGCCTTTGCGGACTCCCCGGGCGATAATATGATGCCCGGCGGACGCTACCGCAACCAGATCTGGTTCCCTTACCCGAATTCAAATGTCGCACTGGCCCTTGGCATCCACGGGCAGATGATCTACATGAACCCGGCCACCAAGATGATTGGCGTGAAGCTCTCCAGCTGGCCATATCCGCAGGATGCTTCTAAGCTATTTCCTACGATTCGCGCCTTCGACGCCATCGCCAACCATTTAGCGCAGCAAGACGGCATCTAACTCCTAGAGCTCGTCGCGCCCTTCCAGGTAGGCCCGCAAGACCTGCAGCACCCCATGCTCGGTGTTTGCCGGCGCGGTGAAGTTCGCCGCAGCCGCAACCACCGGGTGCGCGTTGGCCATGGCGAAGGAATAGGTAGCACCCTTGATCATTTCCAGATCATTGGGATAGTCCCCGAAGACCGCGGTTTCATCTTCGGTGACACCGAGTTTGTCCTGCAGTGCCTTCAGCGCCAGCCCCTTGTGCACTCCGTGGTTCATCGCGTCCACCCAGTGGCTTCCAGAAACTACCACCTGCAAGGGGACATCCAGGGCAGTGGCCATCGCCTGCACTTGGCCGGTCGCGACGTTGACCGCCATTTTGATGATTTCATCCTCGACCAGGTCCAGGTCCGCGACAACTTGCACCGCGCGGTAGTACGGGGCGATGGCTGCAAGGAAGACCTCGTCGTCGCGTTCCACGTAGGCGGTACGCCGGCCGCAGAGCACCAGCCCGGCATCCAGCGCCCGCTGCGCGCGGGTCGCTGCGATCACCGAGGTGACCGCTTGTGCGTCGATGATGTTGGAATAGATTTCCTGCTCGCCGTGCATCACCACGGTGCCGTTTTCGGCGATGATCGCGATCTCGCCGAGTGCTGCAAACTGCTCACGCAGGGTAGCGAACTGCCGTCCAGAGGCCGGAACAAAGCTGATCCCCTTGGCCTGGAGCCCCTCAATGACCGCCCAAGCGGCCTCCGGGATTTGTCCTTCCCCGTCCAAGAAGGTGCCGTCCATGTCCACGGCAACGAGTTTGATTTCAGCGTTCGGGTTAATCGTGTGCATTTAAATCCTAGGTGCTTAGGTGCATGGCGCGGTGTGCGGCGCCAAGTACTCCGGCGGCATTGTGGTATTTGGCGGGCACCAGTTTGGCCCGCAGGTCCAGCTTCGGCAAGAACTTCTCATGGTCCTCGGAGATGGCCCCGCCGATGATGATCAAGTCTGGGCTGCACAAAAATTCGACCTGCGACAGGTAGCGCTGCAACCGGGTGATGTACTGCTCCCAGCTGAGGTTTTCTTCACGCATGACCCGGGCAGCGGCCTTGCTTTCGGCGTTGAACCCGTCAATTTCCAGATGCCCGAACTCGATGTTGGGGAAAAGTACCCCGTCGCGGAAGAAAGCCGAGCCGATGCCGGTACCCAAGGTGAGCAGCATGGTGCTGCCCAGAATTGGTTCACCATTTCTGGCTCCGGCTCCCGCATAGACCTCGGCCATGCCTGCAGCGTCGGCATCGTTGAGGATCGCTACCTGGCGATCCAGTGTTTTGCTCAGCAGCGCCGCGGCGTCCAAACCGATCCAGGCTTCGTCGATATTAGCCGCCGAATGCACAACTCCGTCGATGACGATCCCCGGGACGGTAATTCCGGCAGGCAGCCCAGCGAGGTCTTCGCCGGTGAGTTCGGCCAAGTCGCGCAGGATCTGCGCCATAACTTCGGCCACGGCATCGGGATGTGCGCCTTCCGGGGTGGTGGCTTGCCCAAAGGTGCTCTGCACCAGCTCACCGGAGGTATCAACCAGCCCGTATTTGATCGACGAACCACCCAGGTCCAGTCCGATGGCCGCAAACTGCGCCGGTGTTCCGGCTGACGCCGAATGTTTTGCTGACATCGGTTACTCCCCTGCGTGTGGTTCATGTAGTTGAGCAACTCAAATGAACAAACCAAAAACTATTATAAGGACTCTTTACAATAGCTACTGCTGGCGTATACCGTCAACGCCTACGCCTCTTCGATGCGGTAGTTGGACCACAACCGCGACAGATACTGCGCACGCGCCCCAAATAAGGCACCGCGCAAAGCCGCGTCCTCGCCTAACTCGCTGACTTCAACAACGCTACTGCTGGATCCCATCCTACTAGCCAGCGCCTGATTAAGGCTGTTCGTCAAAGCCTCGAAATGCGCCAGCGGTCCGCACAGCACCAAACGCTGTGGATCAAAAAATGCCAGTAGATTGCCCAGCACCTCGGCAATGACCAGAGTAAAGCTATCCACCAACGGATCAACAGGTCCGCCAGCGGCCAGCAGTTTGGCCAATCGCGTGCAGTCCACCTTCGAACTGCCCTGCTCGGTGAGGCCGGCTGCTGCAAGCCGCTGCAGAAAAGTCTGGTCCGCCAGGCGCAAGCCATTGAGCTCGCCGGCGGTTCCGCTGGCCCCGCGATGCACCGTGCCATCGATCACCAGCGCGGTGCCTATCCCCGGACCCACATAGAGCAACATCATCGATGAGGCCGCCGCCGGCTGATCGTGCCGAACCTGCGCCACAGCCATCCAGTTCACATCGTTATCCAGCACCGCTGGTGCGCCGGTCAACTCTTGAACCACCGGCACCAGCGAGGCCGAAGAACCTGGGTAGACCGGTGTAGGCAGCGCGGTGGCGTCCACCCCGACACGGAGCACCGGTGAACTTTGCGACAGCGCCGCGCCAAGCGTGCGCCCTGAGCTGGCGGCAGTGAGCTCTTCAACGATGCTCCCTGCCAGCTGTTGCACCTGAGCGGCGCTCGCCTCGGCAGGTACCACCCGGTGCCCCTGCGCGACGATGCACCCGGCAAGGTCAGTGGTGCGCGCCAGCAGCGTACCGGCTTCCAAGCTCAACCCGAGCAGGTGCCCGTAGCCCTGATTGATCCCGTAGCTTTCCGGAGCACGGCCACGGCGCACCGCAACGTCGGCACCGGGCAATACCTCAACTGGGCTAACCAGCCCATTTTCCTGGAGACGTGAAATACCCTGCGAGGCGGTGGGTTTAGACAGCCCCAACGCGGTGGAGATCTGGGTGCGCGTGGCCGGCTGATTTAAGCATAGATAGTCAAAGATCTGCCGGTCGGTCAACGTCGCTAGGGCCCTGGGCCCCGCAGGTGACGCAGGCAGATTCATGAGCCGCTCACCAACCGCCGTCCCAAGGCTTCAAATTGCTTGGCGGTTAATCCGTGAGCCAGCAGATAATCGGCGATAGAACCGTGCCCGGTAATGGCTAGATCCAGGGCGCGCTCCAACCCAGCGATGCTGGTACCGACCATCAGGTTTTGCATTTTCTCTGTCATCGTAATGTCGTGGGCAGCGAGCATCGCACGCATTGATTCAAGCCAAGGACCGGACAGTGCGGCGGTAGACGCGGTGTAATCGGCCAGCACTGCATCACGATCGGCGCCGACTGCCAAGAGCAGCACGGCGATCGCAACCCCGGTGCGATCCTTGCCCGCGGTGCAATGCACTAGCGTGGCTTCGTTCGATTGGGCGACGGCACCGGCGATTTTGGCCCACACATCCCCATGGTTTGCCACCAGGGGAAGGTAGAGCTCATCTAATGACGGCATGGTGCTCGGTACCGCTAGCGCGCCTTCGAGCAAGGGCAATCTGGTGCGTGTGATCGTTTGCAAGGTTTCGGGGAATCCCGGTAGCCGGCTGGTCTCCACGGTGGAACGCAGATCAAAAATTTGAGTAATCTTTTCGGTACCCAACCACCCGGTCAGTGGTTCATCAATAGTGTGCGGCACGGCGCTGCGGTAGAGCAAACCCGAACGGATCCTTCCCCCGGCCGCTGGCAGCCCGCCAGCCTCACGCAGGTTCGGCAGGCTGGAGGGGTAATTCTTCACGGACATAATCGCTAAACTATCACGGCCTGACAGCCAGCCTGCTCGGCGCGGGAAAGGTGATCAGCTGGCGGATGGTACTGCCGTCGGCAAGTTGGTCAAAAGCCTCATTGATTTCGCTCAACTCATTATTTCCGCACAGTAGTCTTTCCACCGGGAGCAAGCCGCTGCGCCAGAGACTTTCATAGTAGGGAATGTCCCGGGCAGGGATTGCCGAGCCTAGATATGAGCCGATGATGGTACGCGCCGAACTAGTCAGGGCCAGCGGTTCGATTTCAGCCAACGCCCCAGGCGGAGGAAGCCCCACGGTGACAGTGGTTCCTCCGGGCGCCGTAGCCCGCACCGCGGTTTCAAAGGCCCGCGGGTGCCCGGCCGCTTCGATGACCACGTCGGCGGTAATTTCCGCGTTCGCTAGCTGCTGCGGGGTATAAGCCTCGCTGGCACCAAACTCCAACGCGCTGTTTAACTTGCCGGGGTTCATGTCCACGGCAATCAGCCGAGCCGGCTCCGGCCACTTTGCACTCTGCGCGATGGCCACCAGCAAGGCGGCCATCCCGACCCCTCCCAACCCAATCACCATCAGCGTTTGACCGGGTTCCGGTTTGCCCGCATTTAATAGTGCTCCACCTCCGGTGAGCACCGCGCAGCCTAAGACCGCGGCCACTTCGGCCGGCACGTCCTGACCGACCGGGACCACCGAACGCCGGTCAAGTACCGCATGACTAGCAAATGCAGAGACGCCTAAATGGTGGTTGACCGGTTGCCCAACACTGGACAGACGTCTGGTTCCGGTGAGCAATTCTCCTGCTGCATTGCTCGCACTTCCCGCGGTGCATGGCAGTTTGCCACCGGTGGCGCAGGCGGCGCATTTTTCGCAGCGCGGCAGAAATACGCTCACCACGCGTTGGCCCAGATGCAGATCGGTGACTCCCTCGCCGAGCATCTCGATGACGCCGCAGGCTTCATGTCCGAGCACCATTGGCAATGGACGCGGCCGGTTGCCTTCGATGACCGAAAGATCCGAATGACAAAGACCAGCGGCCTCGA
>DNHA01000156.1 GCA_003486025.1 Micrococcaceae bacterium
AGAACGCGGAAACCGATCGTTCGTGAAAGTGGCATTGGGGCCCACGAACACGTCATCCCCGAGTCGGGTGCCGTTCCACAACTGGACGCCAGATTTCACGGTTACACGGTTGCCGACAACGACATCGCCTTCGACGAATACGCCATCGCAGAGGTTGCAGTCCTCACCAATCACGGCGCCTGGCAGCACGTGTACGAATGCCCAGATCTTGGTACCACTGCCAATCTTGTCGGATTCGCAAAGTGCATTGGGATGGCAGTAGAAGCTCATGGATGATGTTCCGGGAAGGTTTCTAGCGATTGCAGGATGGACAGCGGGCGTGCCTTGGTGTTCTCGAAGGTCCGCCATGCGTAAGCGCCCACCACGCCCAAGCCGAGCGAGTTGAGTGCGCCGAAGAACAGGATAGTCACCATGGTGCCCGCGTAGCCCGGTACCGCGACCAGCCCCGAGAGTTTGGCGCCCAAGATAAGGATGGACAGGCCAATGGCGGCGATCAGTGCCAATGTGCCGATGGCCATCAGCAGGCGAACTGGTAGGTCGGTAAAGGCGAAGACACTGTCAGACAGGTAGCGCAGTTTCTTCTTCAGCGTCCACGCGCTCTTGCCGTGTTCGCGGCGGAGCCGTTGGTATGAGACAAATGCACGTCGCCCACCAAGCCAGAACAGCTGTGCCAGCAGGCTGGTGTTGCTTTCCTTTAGCAGCAGCAGTCGATCACGCATGTCCGAGGTGACCGCGAAGATATCCACGCCGCCCTTGGGAATGTCCGGCATCACGAAGCGTCGGTATAGCGACCAGAAGGTACCTGATGCCAGCTTGGATAGACCTGGGTCCTCGCGCGATTCGCGCACGCCCATGGCGATATCCTTATCTCCTGGCAGGAGTGCCTTGAACAGCTCAAGTACCAGTGCGGGCGGCTCCTGCAGGTCTGCAGCCATCACTGCGATGATCGATCCCCTGGCATGCTCAAGGCCGACCCGGATCGCTGAAAACGCGCCGAAGTTGCGCGAAAGCGTAATAAGTTGGGTATCAAACCCTGCCGAGGGAAGTTGTTCGTGCAGGCGCGCATAGCTCTGATCAGGGCTGCCGTCAACGACAAACACAGCCTCGAACGGAACGCCGGCCTCCTGCTTGATCGACGCCAGTGCGGCGATCAGCGGTGTAATCGAGCCTTCGTTGCCGTAAACCGGGACAACGACCGTCAGCGAGGGGCTCAGAAGCGGTTGCATGCGTCGATGACTCGATCGATTTCGGAATCCGTCAGTTCGGGGAAGCAAGGCAGGGTAAGCACTACAGTGCAGTCCAGCTCGGTCTGCGGCAATGCGAGCTGGTCGAAACGACCGGCGTGGCAGGGCTGCTTGTGGTCGGCGATCGGATAATGCACATCGGTCTGGATGCCGTTGTCGGTGAGATGTTGCTGCAGTGCTGCGCGTGCATCGGTGCGGATGACATACAGATGGGCAACATAGTCCTGGCCTGCACTTGTATTGGTGCGGATCCGGGGATTGGAGATGCCGGCCCTATAGCGTTCGGCGACGTGACGACGGTTCTGGTTCCACTGGTCCAGATGCGGAAGCATCAGCAGCAGCATGCTGGCCTGGATCTCATCCAGCCGGCTGTTACGTCCGCCCGCGATGCCGTTGGTGTACTTCTGGGTCCAGCCATACTGGCGCAGCATGCGTACGCGATCGGCCAAGTCGGGGCGACCGGTGACTACCGCACCGCCATCGCCCAATGCGCCGAGGTTCTTGGTTGGGTAGAAGCTGAAACTGGCGATGTCGCCGAAGGCGCCGGCTATGCCATTGCCGTTGCGGGCCCCATGCGCTTGCGCGCAGTCTTCCACCAAGCCCACGCCATGCGCCTTGCACAGGGCGGCGATCGGCTCGATATCGGCCAACTGGCCGTACAGGTGAGTGACGATGACAGCCTTGATGCCGCCGTTGGCCAGTGCTGTCTCCAGTTTGGCCGGATCCATGGTCGCGCTGTCGGCGCTGATGTCGATGAAGACCGGTTCGCCGCCGCAAGCCAGTACAGCTGAGGTTCCGTACATCGCCGCGTTGGCCACAACTGCAACGCGGTCCGCGATACTGACGTCCAGTGCTCGCAGCGACAGCTCCAGTGCATCGGTGCCATTGGCAACGCTGATGCAATGCTCGACGCCGCAATATGTAGCGAAGGCGGATTCGAAAGCACGTACGTTCGGGCCGAGCACGTAATAGCCGCTTCCGACTACTTCTGTAGCGGCTGCCGCGAGGGCATCCTTCAGCGGCTCGATGTGACGGGAGAGGGAATTGACAGGAATGGCTTCAAGCGTCATTGAAATGGATTCTGCGGTGGTTGAAGCCATTGGAAGCCAGGTTCCAAGCACGCTTCTTGTGGGCGCACCGGCGGATGATTGCCAGGGCTGGGCGATGGGTCCGTCGATTGTAACCATTCCTGAAGCGATGGCTTCAGTGGCAACGGGGCTGCTTACCAAGCCTTCAACGATGAGCCGAGGGCCTGCAGGGGTATTCAGTAGGAATCGCGTGTTCGGCCGGGCACACATCCCGGGTTTTTACCGCGCCTGGCGGATCGCTGCCTGCGAATGGCTTTTCATCGCTGTTGCCACCGACTCAGAGTTTCATCGAAAGCAGAGGGGGCGGGTCACTTACATGCCGTTACACCGTAGCCTTCATTTCGCTCTTAGCCCTGCATCTCCACGGGATCGATGGACAGCGCTCGGGTTGAGAGGAATGGATCAGTGCAGATGAGACCGGCGGGATGTGGGAGCGGAGGCGGCACTACTTCAGGCTTGCAAGCGTTCAACCCAAGCAGACACGGGAGCGAGCAGCAGGGGTATTCATGGCAGCCGTCTCAATCTTGGTAGTGAAGTCGCCACCCCTATGGGGTGGCGACTTCCGGTATTACAGGGCCGCTTCCAGCTCCGGCAGCAAGGTGAACAGATCCCCCACCAACCCAATA
>DNHA01000068.1 GCA_003486025.1 Micrococcaceae bacterium
ATCTCCGGCTCAAATGATGGGCTGGCATCTCCGCAGAGCATCGAAGAATCCCGCACTTTGCTTTCCGCGTCAACTGAATTCACAGTAGTTGCAGGCGGGACCCACGCGTACTTTGGGGATTACGGGGTGCAGCCCGGTGACGGGTATCCGCAGNNAACGCCGCACGTTCACAGAGATCTCAGGCAAGCGTGAATTTTGTGGACTCTTTGGACAAGTAGATCCAACGATCACCTGCTTCAAGGGCGGACTGCCTTCGGCAACCACCGGCGTTCTTGCTCTAATCCGCGCTGCTCAGCGTACGGAGTACGCGGGGACGGGCATTAACCTCGGCGCACAGCACAAGGTCGGCCCGATATCCTTCGGCCAGCACTCCGCGGTCGGTCAACCCGGCGGCGCGTGCAGGGTTGACGGTGATCATGTTGATAGCTTCGCCCAGCGTCGCATGCCCGAGCCGCGCCACCTCGAACGCTGCCATGAGCAGGCTGGAGGGCAGGTAGTCGGAGGCGAGGATGGACAGTACTCCGGCCTCGGCAAGTTCCAACGCCGAGACATTGCCCGAATGGGACTTTCCGAGCAGGACGTTGGGCGCCCCGGCAACCGTGGCAATGCCGCGGTTCGCCGCGTGCCGGGCGGCTTCCAAGGCGGTGGGAAATTCGGCCACCGTTGCGTGGCGGCTGATCAGCTCGTCTATTTCCTGCGGTGTCACCGGGTCATGGCCCATGAGCCGGATGTCCCCCCGCCCCGGCAAGATCTGCCAGCCAACCGAGGGTTTGCTTTTTGAAGGCAAGTTGCTGATCGCGCTCTGCAATCAATTGATCTACGTGGTCAGAGGCTTGCCGCTCGTCATAGTTCTGCGCATCGCGCAGCCAGCGCTCCATAACGGTGCGATCCCGGTACTGGCCTTGTCCGGGAGTGTGGTCTTCATAGGAAACCAGCGGAGTCCGGGTTGTCGAAAGTACCTTGCGGAACATCTGCACTCCCTGATGGCAGCGCACCTCCAAGCGGTTCAGCACGCGGTGATCCATGCGCGGGGTGCTGTACAGCCCAATTTCTTCATTGATATCCGGAGCCTGCGGCAAACCGATAGGCACTCCCACCGCGGACTTGATCTGGAATGACACCGCATGAAAAGCGGTGGTGACCCCGGACGCGAGCCAGTTCCCCTCGGCGGCTTGCATCGCCAGATCGATGGGTAGGCGCGCTCCCGGGCGTGGCCGGTATTCACGGGCCAACGCGTCACTATGCAGGTCCACGATGCCCGGCAGGCACAGCATGCCGCGGGCATCAATCTCCGCGCTCACCCCTGCGGGATGGGGTTGCACGGCTTCGATCACCCCATCGGCGACGCTGATCAGCTGGTTCTCCAGTATTCCGCTATCGGTCACGATCCGTACGTGGCCCAGGGTATAGCTCGCTACCACTTGCCCACCTCGGTGACTACGTCGAAAACATCTGGCCGCAGGTAGCTCTCCACATATTCCAGGCGCTGGCCGCTGTTCTCGCAACTGACAAGCCCCTTGAGCAAGATCTGCGGCGGACGTCCGCGCAGCAGCAACATCTGCGCAATGCTTTCTGGCGGAGAAGAAAGCCTGCTTTGGCTCCATTGCCGGATTGGCGAGTACCCGTAGTGCCGGCGCAGCACCGCATCGAGTGAATCCTCTGGCGCCATCACCGAAGCCAATTTGGGGACGCGGGCCGCGGGGAGCACGGAGGTTGCGGTACTCACCGGAGCGCCATCGATGCAACGCACCCGGTCCAGCACGGTGACTTGCGCACTGGCGGCAAGGTCCAAGATTTCGCGCTCTTGCGAGTTTGCGGGGCGGGTCACCGGCTTGACGTTTTCGGTACGTAGCTCCCCTCCGGCAGCACGTACCGTTCAGGTAAATGATGGGGCAATGTCTGGGCCTATGCGGTATTCGTAGCGCCGAGTGCGAAAGGTTCCGCTTCCCTTGACGCGGCGGATTAGCCAGCGCCGTTCAAGTTCATCCAGAGCTGCCCTGGTGGTCTGCCGATTTTTGTTCGGAGACCGTCTGCGAAGCGAAGAATTCCTGCAACTCGGCGTTGTTATTGCAGCTGGTGCCCAAATATGGTTTCAGCATCAATAGCTTCCAGAGTTCTCCAAAACTTTCCTGACAACCCTGATTGGTGCGCTCGTGTATCAGCCAAGACCAAGGACGAAACCGCCAGATCCATGTTTGCAGCGGCTGGAGTGTGCCGAGTTGACCTGTGTATAAACCTTGGAATCTCCGGCACGGTGCTTAATCGGGTTGAAGGCGGCAAAGCGCTGAAGGCTCTGTGTCTAAAACGGGCTAAGGTCTGGAGGCCTGGGATGCGACCAAAGATAAATTTTTACTCTCGCATTTGCAGTCTGCATCTTTTTCTCTGGTAAGAAGCACCGATCTATCTAGCCCGCCGGGAATGTAATAGAACCGCAGATTGCTGAATCAAGTATGAACATCAACGACATTCCCATCGTAAAGATGGACGGAACCACGACCTCCCTGACGGACTACTCCGGGAAGGTCATCCTCGTGGTGAATGTCGCTTCCCGCTGTGGGCTGGCACCCCAATATGCCACCCTCGAAACACTCCAGCGTACCTACAAGGACCGCGGCTTCACCGTGCTGGGTTTCCCCAGCAATCAGTTCCTGCAAGAACTGGGAAGCAACGAGGCGATTGAGGAATTTTGTTCCACCACTTACGGGGTGAGCTTTCCGGTCTTTGACAGAGTACGAGTCAACGGCAGGAACGAGCACCCGCTGTACACCGAACTAAAGAAGACCAAGGATGCCGCCGGGAAATCGGGCCGCGTGAGCTGGAACTTTGAGAAGTTCTTGATCCTGCCCTCCGGAGAAACAATGCGCTTCCGCCCGCGGACGGTGCCCGATGATCCAGCCATCATTGAGGCTATCGAAGCCAACCTGCCTGGCTAGGAGCGCATCGACCCAGGGGCGTTGATGTCATGATGCTCTCCCGCGTGGTGTTCCTGCTGCTGGAGTCGAGCAACGGTGGCGCAGATTTTTAGTATTCATCCAGTTCCCGTAGGTTATGGCAAAACTCAGAATTTGTGCGTCAGTTGAACCACTGAGCTTTTACTGGCCCATGCCTTCGGGAACTTCTTGAGTCGCCTCAGGGGCATTCAGGTTTGCGACTACGGAAAATCCTCATGCTTGTTTGCTAATGCCCGGGTACGTCATTGGTCCTCGCTCGAAGCAGGCGCAGATGTCGGTTCGGCCTCCACCTCTGGTGTATTTGCGATCTCATTTTGCATCGCCTCCACCGCGGTGGCACCATCGCGTTCAGCCCAAACCTTGATGATGGCCCAGCCAACCGCTGTCAGAGGGACGGCAAGCACCGCGCCAACGATTCCCCCCAGAGCTGTGCCGACAGCGAGTGCCAGCAAGACAACTAAAGCGTGCAATTTCAAGGTATGCGCCATGACGACTGGTTGAAGAAAATGGCCTTCCAATTGATTCACGACAACCACTGCGGCAAGCACGATCAGCGCGCTCACTGGGCCGTTGGTCACCAAGGCCACCAGCACCGCCAGAGCTCCAACCACCGTAGCGCCCACGATAGGAACGAAAGATCCGAAAAAGACAAGCACGCCCAAAGGCAAGGCAAGGGGTATACGCAAAATCAGGAGTACCGCGACAATGCCCACGGTATCGACCGCCGCTACGATTGCAGTCCCGCGAATGTATCCGCCAAAGGTGTGCAAAGCCTGTTCACCCGAGACTATCCACTTATTTCGGTACCTAGCAGGAATCCACGAAATAATGAATGCCCAAATCCGGTCTCCATCCTTGAGAAAAAAGAACAGAACCACGAGTATCAAAATACTGCCGGTTAAAGTTTCTCCGGCGGCACCTAAGGTGTGAATGGCGTTGGAACCAAGTTGCGAATCCGAGACCATCTCGCTTGCCGATTGACCTGCGTTCTCCACATCCTGTTGGCTTATCCCAAAGGGTAGCCTTTCAAGTAGCTGTTGACCCGCACTGCTCAGCTGTGCGAATCCTTCTTGCGCTTGCCCGACCAATTCGTCCCATTGCTTGATGACGGAATACACAAGACCGGTACCAATGCCACCGAGAATGATTAGGGCGCTGAGAAATACGGTCCAGGCAGTAAGCAATGCGGAGACGTGCCGACGCAGTCTAGCCACGATCGGCCAGAGGGCACAAGCCAGGATTGTAGCTATCAGAAGAGGGATGATAATTGTTGTGACTCGGAGCAACCCAATCACGACACATGCGGCGACTACACCGATAAGCAGTACTTGGAACCCGCGGATCGCCATTCGGCCCATCAAGTCGGTCCACAAGCCCTTGACGTCAGGGGTCTGGTCGCGTTCACGGTAATCTCCTTTGACGCGGGGTCTGCTGCCCTCAGGTACCGAACCCTGAGTCGAAGTCCAGAGCTTTTTGAAATATGACATCCCGATGACCTGCTCTCCGAATTTTTCAGTACGCTCACCATAGACCCTCATCTTCCGATTATCGAGACATCCAAGGTTCCGTGGAGAAATAGCCTTAAGCCTGCGAGGTTTGCGCAGAGGAATTGAAGGTGTGGAACGCGCAGCACCTGCGGTCAAAATCCCGTTCCAAAACAGGATTGCTCAGTGGGCAATCGGCGCTCTCGGTCCTCGCCACAGCCAGTTTTCTCAGTGAATCTCAGTGTTGATGCTGAACGTCTTGAAAGAAATCGCGCAATCATTGGCTGGCGAAACAGCTTTCATTCGCTGGAATACGTAAGGCCGCATCGCCGCGATGCACGTCCAAGTAACCGGGCCGCCACCGGCATGACAGAAGTTGATCGATGCAGTTGATGCTCCACTTGACTCGCTTCCCATCCCTGAAGCGACCCGCGCAAGATGCTGCGCTGAAGAGCAACGAAACGTTTGATTCGTGGGCTGAGGAAGTGAATGAGGAGGGAAAGAACATCGCCCGAATCTGACAGATCCCGCCATGATTAGGTTCGAAGAAACAGTGTCCTCCGGATCGCTGGGGAGCAGTTCACGGCCCCGCGGGGAATTGCAACGATTCGATAGCGCTGCAAATTGAATTATCGGCTCTGGACCCGATAGATCTTTCCTTGTGTGGGCCTTTGAGTTTCATGGGCTTTGCCCTCCGAAGTCGCTACTCTTAAGCAAACGGCAACTGAAAATGATGCAAGAATCAGATCTCTTCATTCCCATCAAACAAGTTGAAACGCCAAGCCAGAACAGTGAGAACAGAATGAAATTTATTGTGATTGGCGCAGGACTAGCCGGATTGAGAGCCGCCGGGGTTGCGTCTTCCCGCGGCCATGAGGTCGAAGTGCTCGAAGCAACCGACTGCATCGGCGGACGTGTGCAAACGGATATTATTGATGGTTTTCGCTGCGACAAGGGCTTCCAACTTCTCAATCCAAGCTATCCAGAGGCGCGGCGCTCTCTCAAACTGAGCGAACTGGATCTGCATCACTTCGGCCGCGGTGTGGCTGTGCACAGCTCTTCTGGCACGCGAGTGCTGGCTGACCCATTTCGGCACCCCGAACATCTTAAGGGCAGCTTCGGAGCTGGCGTGAAACTCTCCGACCTGGCAGCACTTCTTCGTTGGCTTCAGCTTTCAAAGAATCCGTCCGCCACCTTGGGCGAAACCATCGAACACGCGGGATTTTCTCCGCTCGTGGCTCAAGTATTTGAAAGGTTTTTCTCAGGTGTCGTTGCAGATCCGTCACTACAGGCATCTGCGCTCAGAGCCCGGAGTCTTTTCGGGTATTTCGTGAAAGGTACCCCCGCCCTGCCGACACAGGGGATGGCTGCAATTCTTTCTCATCTGGCGCAACCCCTGAGCGAACAGATACGCTTGTCGACACCAGTTCGCACCGTGGCTAATGCGGGTGAGCGCGTGAAAGTGACATGCTCCACCGGAGAACAGCTATACGCTGATCGTGTCGTCGTGGCTGCCGGTCCCCGGGCTAGCGCAAGACTGCTCGGGCAAGCCGAGCCAGAGATGAATGCCTTGACTACATGGTGGTTTGCCGCAAAGCACCAGCCCACGAACCTCCCCTTCCTTCATCTAGATCTGCGAGACGAATTTCAGCTGACACACACGTCAGTGATCTCCAACATCTGCCCCTCCTACGCCCCGGCAGGACAGCATCTGATCCAAGCAACGGTTGCAGGTGTCCACGGGTTAGCTGATCAGAGTGCAATGATTCAAGCAGCCAGCATCCTCGGAGTAACGAATCCGGACTGGAGATTGCTGGTGCGACACGATATCGAACATGCCCTGCCTTCAGCGACTCCTGACCAGGATCCACTGAAAAGTCAGCTACCCCGGATTGAAGTTGCTGGCGATACCGCGCAGGCTTCAATTCAGGGCGCGCTGAGCAGTGCCGTTCGTTCCATCGATGTACTGGAGAAATTCCAGAGCTGATTGCGCTGAGGCCGAAAGGGGGAACGCACTGCTCTAGCGTGCTCTCTGGTCTCGCACCCGGCGCGAGTCGCTGCTGGGAACGAATGCTCATCGCCAGGCCTTAGGCGTTGCCCTTGGGAATAGTAGAAGATGGTTCCATTAGTTGATGGACACGTTCTTGCGTGGTTCCTTCGCGAAGTTTGCTGCTGAGAATTTGAAGTTCTTCTCGTGTTCCAAGGCAAAGGTCCAGCATGGAATGCAGTGCCTTCTTCAGTTCGCTGACCGAGGCGTGGTTGGGTGCTAGAACAGTTCCGAATCCCGCGTGTTCAATGGCTGCAGCTCCCGCGAACTGATCTGTTGAAAAAGGTAGTACAACGCTCGGCACACCAAAAGTTAACGACTCGGTAAGTGAATTGTTGCCACCATGGGTTACTGACACGGCAGCGGATTGCAGCAAGGTGATCTGTGGCAGGAATTCGCCGACGAGCCAATCTTCAGGAATGCGGCCCAAGGTCTCCCGATCCGCTGCCCCTAACGCGATGGCAGCCCGCAAGCCCATCTCCCTAAGCGCCGCAACGACTTTGCTCAGGACATCGTCGCGCACCGAGAGAAAACTCCCGAAACTCACGTATACGAAAGGTTCCTCACTCGCAGACAGCCACTGATCTACCTCTGGAACTGCAGGTTCACTGCGTATCGACGAACCCATAAAAAGGTGAGACGGCAATTGAGAAAGACGTTCACTCTCGACTAATTCCTCGGGATAATTAAAAACAAGCAAGTCACCGTACTCAGCGAAGGCATCCTCAGACGGTGTTACGTCTGGTGCCAATTCTGCCAACGCGGCATTCCACTGCGCGGTAAATGACGCTGCGACATCAGTACAGATGGCACGAAGCCCATCCAGCTCCTGGGCGCTCGGAGCGAATGCTTGAGGCCAGGCCGGTGGTAATCCATAGACTTCGCCCAGGACGGGCAACGGCAGAGCGGTGGGGTGACCGAGAACAACGTCAATATATTGTCGCTTGGCCGCGGCAAGACCTAGCCGGGCGCTAAAGGCCAGATGATCCACCATAATGTGCTCTGGTTTGATCATTTCGACAACGTCCTGCACTGCTCTGGCCGTCATGACAGGTTCCCACATGAAATCATTCATCCGCGCAGTAGCTTGGAAAGTCAGTGTTTCTATCATTCCCCCGCGTGTGGCGTCAAAGAATCCGCGCAGCGTCTCGTCTTCGCCGCGTGGCTGATCTTCTGCCCTGATTACTCCTGGATTAGAGCCCCGGCCCAGCTGCAGAGGTATATGGGTGTAACCAAATGATTCGACAATGTTTGCTGTCGCGGGCCCTGTGGCGACAAGAACTTGTTCCCCAGTCTCAAGCCATCGATTTCCTAGGGCTGCCAGAGGATAGAGATGCGAGGCATAATCTGGGCTAATGATCAGCAGTGTCATGGAGTTGAAGCCAGCTTCCGTTCTGGTTCGTCGTGCTCTTGTTTGACTTTCGCATAGACGCGGCCAAGTTTCTCTGCCATCGTTCCAATGGTGAAGCTGGCTTCTACGACTCGACGTGCCTCATCAGCACGTTGGTTCGTGCTTTCTTCGGATACGTATTTCAGCGCTTCGTCAATGCTTGCCTGCAACTGTTCCGGATCCTGCGTATTGGTGAGAAAGCCCGTGTGACCTTGTTCAATGTAGCTCGCTGGCCCACCCGAGTTCGGAGCGACCACGATGAGCCCGGCGGCCAAGGCCTCCAACAGCGCGATGCCAAATTCTTCTTTCACGCTTGCGCAAACATATACCCCCGACGCTCCGGCGTAATGCGGAATTCCGGTCTTCGCTGCAGCAATCCAGCGGGCGACAGTTCCGTGAGGGCGGTGTCCTGAAAGTATCAGTCCTGAAGAATCCTGGTGTGCCGGAGAAACAAGAGCGCTGATCCGATCAAGCTGTTCGGCTTCATCCGGGGAGGGGCTGTCCAAATTTCCGCCAACTAGAAGCAGATTAGTTCGCATGCACAGGTCAGAGCCGGCCCATGTTTCAACAAGTGCTGCCATTCCCTTTATGCGGTGAAATCGACCCACGCTGATCAGCAGCGGTAACCCGCGCCGTTTTTCAGGAAGCCGTTCCAGTAGTTGCCGCAGTTCGCTCAGCGGCTCACTGCCAGAACCGCCGCGAGCAAATTCCTCAGCTTCCAGGGTTGCTCGGTGAATCATGTTTACGTCTATTCCTTCTGGCACCACGGTGTAGCTTTCTGACGCTGGGGACAGCTCCCGTCCGAGCAGCTTCCTGATATCTCGGTCGAGATCAGGCCGGGGGAAGTACACGGTGTGTGCTGCGTGAGACGCAAGATGGTCTACCAGCCAAGTCCGAAACCAAAAATGCTGAAGTTGGTCGATCCTGCCAAAATTCTCTCTCGTCAGCTCGCGCGAATGATCCATGGACTCGATCACCGCATGCGGGTCAGGTGCCACGGTGAAGACCACGGGGATCTGGAGTTCCCGGGCAACTTCGAGCGCGGCGAAGCTTCCAACGTCAGCCATACGAAGATGCATCACGTCTATGCGTCCAGCGGCCTTGAGAATACGGCGAAGACCGCGACGCACTTCTATGCGCAGAGGCCAAGATTGCGATGCCGGTACGGGGCCTTGGAGTAAGGGAATTCTCGCATACTTATGCCCGCTGAAATCGTCTCCCAGCACCTTCGCATCATCCAGGAATTCATTCATCTGACCGCGTGATATGGTCAGCACCCGGTGCTGGGGCAAGACATTCCCGCTCGCGCTTGATGCCAGTGGCTCAGTAGGTGATTTGTGCTCCTGACCTGCGAGCGCATCTCCGAGGCTGACCAGCAATGTAGCAATACCACCCGTATCCCCGCTACCTGCTTGGCTCAGTTCCGAATCAATATTTGCATGGAGGAAGAATTGGACAACTGTCAGCACTTCCGGTGTCGCGTGAGGCTTCGAAGCGTGCATCTTTTGGCTTCGCAGGTCCATGACAGCTAGTTGCGCGGCATCGGCTAGGGATCCATTCTCTTCTATTATCCTTTCAAGCACCTGAACCAGGCCCTCAGAAAAAGGATGATCTCCCAGCGACATCACTGCGACAAGACGGACAGTCTCAATTTCCTCAGTATTGAAGATGATGAGGATCAAAGCTGCACGAGCAACTTCATCTTGAATCACCCCGAGCGTTTCTACGAGGCGGTATCGCTCTTCCGGTATTTTGGTGTCGTCTAACGCTGAATTCAGTGCGGCGACCACAGCCTCTGGCGATGCCTTAGCCCAGATTTCCAGGGATCGCTGCGCAAGCATCCCGGTCAAGTCGCCTTGCCTTACCAAACGCGCTAGATGCCGCATCGAGTCTGTTCGAGGGCTCCGGGTGCTCTGAACCCATGCTGCATGTTCTCTCAGAAATGGACTGCTGCTGCCCAGCAAATCCGAAAGCCGATCATCGATCTGTGGGGATTCCACCTGGGCCAGAAGATGAACTGCGGCTATGGCAGCCATCTGATCCGCACCATCAGTGGCCTCTATGAGCGGCCGGACTTCGTCTTCGTCAATATCATTACCAGAGTTCGATGAAGCGTTTCGGGCAAGACGAAGTGCCTCAAGGACCCGCGGGGCGCTGGAGATCTTGTGAAGCGTGCTGTGGATGCTGATATCGAAGTCCTTGCTACGTCAAGTCCAAAGGGATGTTCCGGTGCCTCCACCGAATATATGCTGATGAAGAGAAAAACAAAGTGGATGTGAACCGTGAACCCTTTTCCCTGTTCGCAATTGCCGGAGCTCTAAAATCATTGTTTCCTTTCTTCTCTGGAGTAAAGGCCTTCAAGACTGGATCTAGGGTTAACCGGATTGAATCAGTGGATCCCAACTATCGATCAAGGCCCAGAGGATAAGTCCTGCTGGCTAGACACTTGAATCGCGCTCCACCTGACCCGTACGGGGGTTGTATTGGGGTCGCTGTACCGCCATTTCACCACCGTTTCGCCCTCCGAAGGGTCTCCCGTGATCAGCGTATTCTGCGCGGTAAAACACGAGCCGCCAACCACCCAGCTCCATCCTTGCCCCACTGCGCAATACATATCGATCGCCCGGCTTCAGACCGGCGCTTCCGCCCACACGCCCCACAGCTTCAAGGACATACTCATCAAGGTCGTTCCTGGTGATTCTTGCGTGGACTGGCTCCAAACCTGGAAGCACGAGTTCGCACTCAGGAGCACTGCCAATCACTACCGAATCGCTCGTGATGTTCAGAGCCTTAGGAGCTTTGCCATCCCACGAATCACTGTCCTGCACGAAGATCAGTCTCGGACTGCCTCCCCCGTCCGCATAATGAGTAGTTGTTGCACGCAAACGGTAGTTTTTGAGGAAAGTCGGCAGAAGCGGAAACGGTGTTGCAGGGACCCTGAATGCTTCAGCTCCCCTCCTCCTGTCCCGTCCTCGGAATAACTTGCTGGCATCTGGCAGGGATCCCAAGCGTATTGCACCCGAACGCGTAGCGATACGACCGGATAAATTGGGCTTGACGTCTCCCAGCGTGAGCAGGGTACCTTCGGGTCCGTCGACCACGATCTTTATCCCGGCCTTTTTCAGCTTGGTTGCAAAATCATCCAAAGCGCGCCGGTCTAACTGCCTGATACTTGGAAAAAGCGAGTAAGAATCCACCTTGAGGTAAATAGTATTGCCGGCAGCTTTGATCGTACCGTTGCGTCGTTGTGAAAATCCGGGTTGATCAGTGGGCTGATCAACTGTGAAAGAAAGGTCTATGTCGAAGCGCATGGCCATGATCGTTCAATCGCGGTACGGGTCTGAGCCATGTGAATGGGTATCNNGGTTACGCGCAGAGTCCCATCAAATTTCCACGTCGCTCGCGGTGCATCAGAACCGATATCCCGGGGAACCTCTACAGTCATATCAACCAACGTGTAGTTGACCGCTGCCCCTCGACCCGTTAGATAGGACCATAGCTGCTGTCCAAGGTCCGACCAGTCGCCAATCTGCAAATCTTCTGGGGGCGCTTGCTTCCCAGTCTCAAGATTTTCCATGCTTTTCACATTCCTCTCATTTGGTAAGGCTTTGCACCACACAAACCCTTGTGACTCAGATTACATTTGGCATGCGTCTATGTAAATGATTAAACTTCTGGTCAAATTCGACTTTGCTAATGAATGAACGCAACACCCATCATCCCCAGACGGCAGGTGCGCATAGTTTCCTCAGCTAGGCTTCTGATACAGCGCATTATGCGCTGCAGTCTGATGCTAGTAAGCGCTCACCCATTATGGAGTGGTCTTGAAGCCGCAGGGTCCCTGGCAAGTGGCCACCACGAAGATTTGAGCGCTGAGCCGTGGCTTCGGTACTCCAAAGTTAAGCGGGAACCTTCTGCGATTTTCCTGCAACTCCAGAATTCCAATAGAACTCATGTGCCACCTGACCGTGGGCAGGGCTGAACCACCAGCGGTTAGCGCTATCTCCTGCCTGGGGTCGTCTCAGAGAACGACAATCGTGCAGGAAGAGTGAGTCCGGACCGATAGTCGTTCGACTTCCGCTTTCTGCTCAAATCGAGTCGGACTCCTTCCCGTAGCAGTAATCCAGGGGTCTCCAATTCACTGGCTCACTCGCGTGATTAACATTTCGATCGGTACTCACAGGTGTCCACCGACGAGCAAGATCTCTTTGCCCAGCGTGATGCCTACGCAGTGCTTGTCGGGGAGACCACCTGCAACTTTGATGATCAGGGCTAACCGGGGGAACATTCATCGTGGCCGCCCGAAAACTGCTGACAAAACTTGTCAGCCGGGAACTCACACTCAATATTGGTGGCTGCGTCCATGGCCGCACAGTGCCAAGGCCATTGCGGCGGGGAACGCGAATTGGTTTTGTCTGGGGTCCTTGTGCGTGGAAAACGGTCTCGCTGAATGTAATCGGGAGCATGCAAGATGCCACGACGGGCCGGTTATTCAACCCCAGTCTCAATCGGGTGCAGCTGGAAAGATCAAGACCCGCACGAAACTTGCGTGCAACGGCTCAGGATGGCGAACGGGCATCACTGAATGCCGAGCGAATTGCCCTTCTGGAACCATGCTGAGGCCTCGGCTAACGCTGGCGAATCGAGGATTCTACTTCGTTGCTCCGTCCGGCCGCGACGTCAGCTACCTGCTATTCGAAGCCGATAGCCTACAGAACCACTCTGAGGCTGCTGACCTGAGGCTCCACGGCGTTCAACGGATTCGCACCATCGACCTCCTGACGATACGCGCAGTCGGTGTGCACGGACATCTCGACGAGCTCCGGAGCCAAGAGCCGACCGTTGTTCGCATCGTTTGCAGCTCGAACATGGGGAAATCCTTTCTGCACGGCCGACGAATGCGTTGGCGCCGGCCAACTGGTTCAGTATGGTGCCAACAGGCACGTCCGCTGCCTGTGTTGCTAGCAGGTGTCTTGAACGCGCGGTGCTCAAACCGGCTCCGAAAATCGACCAGTCTAACCATCTCCAGCCTGAATCACTCTAGTTTGCGCGTTCGGCATCGCTGCGCAGGATGCAAAACTCGTTGCCTTCCGGATCGGCAAGTACCACCCATCCGGTTCCATCCGGATTACGCAGATCTTCAACTTCCTTTGCTCCCAAAACCAGCAACCGAACCAACTCCTCGTCGCGAGTGCCCTGCGCCGGTTTCAAGTCAAGATGCACACGGTTTTTGAGCTGTTTGGCGTTAGATACCTCAATGAACAGCAAGCGTTGCGTCCCGTCAGCGGAGAAGATCAGGCATTCCACCTCCCCAGCACGGTTCGGAGCTTCCGGGTCCTCATGGAAATCAAGAACTTCGCCCCAGAATACCGATTGGGCGAATGCATCAATGCTGTCAAAAGTCGTATGAGAGATTAGCGACGTCATGGGCTTCAGACGAACGCCCATCAAGTCACCGGTCTATGGGCCGCGGCGGCCACACGTTGCCTCAGCATCGACAAGCCAGTGCAGTTTTACCTCGATAGCATTTTAGTGCGCTCCTTGTCGCCAATGTCTTGCGTCCATTGCTGGTTATCCCAGCAAAGATTGCGTGCCAATGGCAACTGATGGGATCCGCTTTCGATGATGTGCATGAGATATCCACCGGTGTTGGGAAATGCCACGAGGTCTCCTGCGGCCACGCCCTGCGGAAACTCGAAACGACGCCGCAGGATCAACTCTTCCTCAATGCAATAGGCCCCCACCAAAAACGCGCTAAGCGCCGCCCGCTCGCTTCGTGGAGCGCCTGTTTGAATGAGCAACGGATCCACCAGGAAGTCGGCCGACGTTGAACGGCACTGGGTTCTGTTCATATGCAGACCCACCAACGGGAGTCCATCGCTGCGGGTCTTGACGAAAGCCACCTGGGCAAGCGTCAGTCCGCAACCGTCCAGCAGCGTCCGCCCGGGTTCGCAGCGCAGTTGAATGCCGCGTCGCTTGAGCATCTGCGCTACAGATTCGTGTTCGCCTTCTGGATGGCTTGCAAGAATTTGATTCAGCCATTCTCCACGGATCAATTTCTGGTGGTACGGGTACACCGAGCCGCTTGGCTCGGTTCCCGTGGCGCCCAACCTATCGGATTTCCATGTCAAGGACTCATCCCCGGTGGGCAACGCGGCAAGATCCTCCCAAAAACCAGTCCATTGCGAGGCATCATCCAGATAGGACATCGGGATTCCGCCACCCATGTCCACGAATTCCGGGGCATGGCCCAAATCCCGCAACGCATCAATGAGCCGCAAGGCTTCGGCCAGGACCAATGCCCGCTGCTCGGCGCTGTACCCATTGAGGTGGAAATGGATGCCACACACTTCCAAGCCCGCGGTTCGTTCCGCAGAGCCAAGAAACTGAAGCCACTGCTCCGCACGGAGCCCGAAACGTGTGGGAGCAATCCTTGGATTTGAGGAGGCGAGGCGCAGCGCGACCCGCACCCGGCGACCGGACTGCGCCGCAATATCCAGCAGATCCAGCGCCTCGTCAACATTGTCCAGGCTCAGCACCACGTCATTGTCCACCGCTAATTTGAGCAGTTCCGATGACTTCACCGCAGCGGTGACAATCAGCAGGTCTGCTGGTACTCCACGTTTCAGGCATTGCTCGAGTTCGTGGAAACTCGCCACGTCGACGCCGCACCCCTCCGTCGCTGCATGGTCGATGGCCCCGAGGGTCTTATTTGCCTTGCGCGCTAGATAGATCTGGAAATCGGTTTCGTGTTCGGCCGCGGCTTTTCGTAGCTCTCCGATATTTCGGCTCATCGGTGCGAAATCGTGCAGGTTCAACGGCGAGCCATGTTCTTCAATCAATTCTTGGCAGAGGACCGGATCCGCCAAGAGGTCTTCCATCCACGGTTCCAGGCGCGCGGTGAGCTGGGCAGTTCCGTACATCAGCGGTGGCATCAATGAGCTACTTTCTGGCTTTCGGTGGTGACTTTTTGTGCAATTCTTTGGGCCCAACCCCGGTACTCCGGGTGCAGGCTTCGGTTCAGGGTGTCGTGCCCAAGTGTGGGGTCCTCGGTGGGTCTGCCCAAGGCGGCTAGCGACTCGTTGCGTTCTCCGCGCACATTCAGGCACGTGCCGTCGGTATCCGTCAATAATCCGCGTTCCCCCGAGCGGATCAGAACCTCGCCGTGGGCAAGCAAACCGTTGAACAAGGTGCTTGCTGGGTGTCCATCCGGCGCCGGCCCGGCGAGCACTCCTGCCGGCGCGGTCACGGCATCGATGAACACGGCACCGGCTTCAACCGGCTTATTAAAGGGTGCTTGGTTGAGCAATCCTGCATCGAACAGAGCCAACAGCTTAAACGCGGTGGGCTCGGGTGGGCCGAAGGCCATGCGTTCCAGGTTTGCGGCCAAGCAGCTGAAATGTTCACGCTCCCCTGTCCGCCAGGGGATTCTTGCTAGCGCGCTAACCAGCTGGGCATAAACCCCGGACCAGACGATAGCCCAGACCCATTCGTGGGTGGGAGTTTCCAAACCGTGGTTTGCACGCAAACTCCTGCGCAGCTGTTCGGCCGGGCCGCCCAGAGTTTGCATGTGCTCTGAGCACCCCGTCTGCAGGGTTTCCCACAAAGACTTCTTGCTGGCGGGAACCCCGCTGAGTTCCGCACAGTCTTTGGCACAGGCAAGCAGGATCTGCCACAACACGTTCACCTCGTGGGTAGCCCCATCGGTGGTGCCCCACAGAAGTACTTTCTCCTTATAGGCTTCAAGAGTGCTTTGCAGGTTCGCCGGAACACTTTGAGGCTTTGGACTCATAGGAATGTTATTCCGAGAGGTCATGGTGATTCGTTCTGGCTCATCCCCGCTAGGCAGATAACGCAGGCCCGGCAGACCGTTCGTTGTTTGGGCCGCCCAGGTTCCACCACGTCCCTCGGTCAGGGACAGGACTACGTCATAGGCGGTGAGCGCCGCTCCCCTGATAAGCACGTTGCTTCCCGCCGGCACCCCGTCCACATTGTTTGTCCCGCGTTCTACAGTGAGCCCGGCTGCTGCAAGTGAACCTTCCGGAGAATTCTCTGCCCGGTAACCGGCAAGCCCGTGCCCAGTGACGATCACTACCTCGTCATAGAGTTCACTACCTCGTTGTGTGGTGACCTCCCAGTACGAGCCGCTACGCACCAAGTTGCCGACGGCCGAACTTCGGTGGGCTATCTGCAGATTGCCCTGCTTCTTTAGACGTTCAAACTGCTCCCTCAGATACTCACCGACCAGCGCTCGTGGTGGATATGTATCCTCCTGCGCGCGAGAGCTATCCGCGCTCCTCCACTGGTTGAAAGTCTGCGGACACAGGCTGGAAGAGGCATCAATAATGCGCGCGTTGACGTTCAGCTTGAGTTCCCGTGGCTGCTCGGTATTCCAGACTCGTCCGGCACCGGGTGAATAGGGGTCATAAACATCAACCTGAACCGCCTGGGCAATTTGCTCGTCAAGGCAGTCGTTGAGCTCTAACAAAGCAAACAGGCATTTCGGGCCGCCGCCAATCATGGCTATGCGGGTCATGGAGCCGAAAGCTCTTCTCGCTGCAGAGCCTCTACGCTGTCTGGTTCTTCACCCAGTTGTTCGCGAACCCAGTCGTCGTTGTACACGCTATGCAGGTATGGAACCCCCGAATCATGAACCAAGAAGGCAATGCGTGATCCTTGGGGAATTTCCGGGAGTAGCTGCCCAATGGCGGAGACTATTGCCCCGGTGGATGCGCCGGCAAGAATTCCTTCACGGCGGGCAAGCGTCCGACAGCCACGCACCATGTCGATTTCCGGGATCCGGAACACCCGATCTGGCTTCGCCTGCAATGCCAGCTCCGGAACAATTCCTGCGCCCAGACCGGGCAAACGCCTGTTTCCGGATTCGCCACCGAATAGCACCGAGCCCATGGCATCCACAGCAATGAGCTTCGTCGAAAGTCCGTGCTCGCGCACATAGTTTTGGCATCCTAGAATTGTGCCGGTAGTGCTGGTGGCGACAAATAACATGTCCAGGCGGCCATCTACCGCCTCCATGATCTCCGGCATCGTAGAGGAAAAATGTGCTGCAGGATTGTGCGGTGAACCGTACTGGTTCGTAGTGACGGAACCAGGGTTCTCGGCCAACAGTTGCGCAACCCGTTGCCGGCGAGCTGCGAGCTTGTTGCCGTCCGGCTGGTTGACCACCAGATCAACCGTGGCACCGTAGGCACGCATGATGTCCAACGCAGACTTGTTCGCGTTCTCATCGACTACCGCCACAAATTTGATGCCGCGAACTACGCATTGCCGGGACAGGGCAATGCCTAGATTTCCTGAGGTTGATTCAATGACCATTCCGCCCGGTTGCAACTGCCCCGATTGCATAAAGGAATCGATCAGGCTTCCTGCCGTGCGTTCCTTGGTGCTTCCGGAAAGCTGCAGTAAATCCAGCTTGGCAAAAATCTCAATACCTGGTGCATCAAACAGCCTGTCCAGCTTCACCGTTGGTGAGTTGAAAGGGCTCAGGGTTCCAACACTATCCATGATCATTTCTCGCATTCGTGCGTTGGCAAATTCAGCTGGCTTGTACTTCTTCCGTTGAGTTCGAGGACAAGTCCTCCTCACTCCATTTTTCGCAATTCTAAGTGCGAAAGATCGAGACTGGCTAGGAAATCCATGAAATCCCAAGGATTCTTAATTACTGGGCCGAACAGCATATGACGTTACAAAGCCAAGCTTTGGGATAGGTCGTGAAAGAATCCACGGTGTATGCCTTGGACCACGGTCGCTAGATGGCCTGATCCGACGTGGAAGGAAAAGTCATGAACTCAACGAACAATTCAGTCGATACTCACCAGCGCACCGACTCTGCATGGATTATCACTGTCTTCGCAGGAGTTATGGCGGCCCTGCATATTTGGAAGCTTCCAGCGGCGATTCCGGTACTGCAAGAAGAACTACAAATCTCGCTATTTCTTTCCGGAGTGCTGCTCGGTGTTGTTCAAGTTGCCGGCATGGTTGGCGGTTTGGCCATGTCGTTACTGGCAGAAATTCACTCCCAACGAAAGATCATGCTGCTCGGCCTGATATTGCTGGTTTGCGGTTCAATTCTCGGCTCGTTCTCCCCCAGCGCTGGCATGCTCCTAGGGACACGCATCATTGAAGGTGCCGGCGTCATCATGTGCAGCGTAATGGGCCCTGGCTTGGTCCGCGCCCATGCACCTTTAAAACGGATGAATCTTGCGGTGGGCTGGTGGGCCGCGTTCATGGGCACTGCAACGTTCTTCGGCATTCTGGGAACCGCAATTTCCCTGCAATTCATCTCATGGCAGACCTGGTGGTTCATCCTTGGACTGCTCACATTTGTACCGATTGCCCTGATTCTCAAATTCGTCTCAGCCACCGACCCGGGCGGAGGTTCGAGCACCAAATCCGCCTTCCGAAAAATCGCGGTCACCGCTTCTTCTGGCCGAGTATGGGTCAGCGGCCTCATCTTCGGCTGCTACACGGTGCAGTGGATGGCGATCGTTGGATTTTTGCCCACCATTTTCCGTGAAGACGGGCTGTCACCGATTCTCGGGGGATTATTCTCGGCTGTAGTCGGCGGGCTGAACGCCCTCGGGGCAATCATCACCGGAGTGCTGCTGCAACGTGGCATCGCCGGCAAACACCTGTTGTT
>DNHA01000210.1:0-10836 GCA_003486025.1 Micrococcaceae bacterium
CCCCGCAGGCCATCCGGATGCTGAAGTTTGCGTTCAACCTCGCCGATGACGGATTGGCCGGTCAGCAGGTCTTTGCTGGAGAAGCTACCCGCATGGCCTATATGACTGACGAAGCAGTGGAAGGCCGCGACGCGTTTTTAGCTAAGCGCGACCCAGACTGGTCCAATCACCCGTACTACTTCTAAGCCAAGGAGAAGTTCCTCATATGCTGGCATCCCACCATGTCCTGTTGCAATCGTTGGCTGCTAATGCCAATGACTCCGGGCCCGCAGTAGAAGTTTTCGCGGATCCCACGTCAGCAGATGGCGTGCGGATTGAACATCTGCGTGGCGAAGACCTACCGGGCTTTGCACAGACCATGGTGGTGGTCCGCACCTCCGGGTCAACCGGCCGGGCCAAGCGCACGGTCCTGAGCCTTCCGGCCATGGCAGCTAGCGCGCAAGCCACCGCCGAATACTTGGGGTTCGAGGGGCAATGGCTGCTTGCTTTGCCGGTGCACTACGTGGCCGGGCTCAGCGTGCTCACCCGTTCGCTTTTTGCCGGAACCAACCCGGTGAGCATGGACCTATCCGGCAGCTTCTCCGCGCAGAATTTCGTGGACGCGGCCGAACAAATGCTGGAAGGCCGCCGCTTGACCTCGCTGGTGCCCACCCAATTGGCGCGGTTGCTCGATAACCCGGAGCCACGCACGGTGGCGGCGCTGAAACGATTTGATGCGATTCTGCTTGGCGGAGCGCGTGCCAGCAAAGACCTGCTCCAAAATTCACGCCATCTAGGTTTGAGAATTTTCCAGACCTACGGTTCTTCGGAAACCTCCGGCGGTTTGGTGTACAACGGCACCGCACTTCCCGGGGTGAAACTCGGCGAGCGTGAGGGCAGGATTATGGTCTCCGGCCCCATGCTTGCCGATGGTTATGCTGATAATCCCGAGGCCACCGCCGAGCACTTCATCTTCCACGAGGGCTCACGCTGGTATCTCACCGATGATTTGGGCACCGTCAACGGAAATCGTCTAGAAATTGCAGGGCGCATCGATGATGTGATTAATACCGGTGGCGTCAAACTTTCCGCAGGGAAGATCGAAGGTCTGCTTGATGAGTTCTTCACGCAGTGCCTGATCCTGCCGGTACCTGACGCACAATGGGGCCAAAGTGTAGGTTTGGCCTATTCAGGCCCTACAAATACGGCAGAGGCCTTCGACGCTGTGCGCCAAACCATTGGTTCAACTGCAGTACCCAAATATGTACAGCACTACCCGGCGGGGCTTCCGCAGCTACCCAACGGAAAATTTAATCGGCGCAAAATTCTGGCTGCGCTGCTCGCCGCACACTGATCCGATTCGCCTTGCCCGTGGTTTCGCGGGAAACTAGAGGGTACGAGTTTTTTATCCACGCCGAAAGGAACGAGAAGTGGCAACGCTTTCCCAATGGGTCGCCGGCGCGCGCCTGCGCACCCTACCCATCGTTATTGCCCCGGTTGTCATCGGTACCGCGGCTGCGGTGGGTCAGAATGGCCAAGTCTCCTGGTTCCGTTTTGTGCTCGCCCTCTTAGTAGGGTTGCTGCTGCAGGTCGGCGTGAACTACTCCAATGACTATTCCGACGGAATCCGCGGGACCGATGATGAGCGCGTGGGTCCCGTGCGTTTGACCGGTTCCAAGCTAGCCACTCCTACCCAGGTACGAAACGCAGCTTTCGGGTGCTTCGGGCTCGCTGCGCTCTTCGGCCTGCTGCTGGTCATACTCTCCTCGACCTGGCCATTGCTCTTAGTCGGCGTGGCCGCAATTTTTGCCGCTTGGGGCTACACCGGGGGGAAGAACCCGTATGGCTACCGCGGCTGGGGCGACGTGTACGTGTTCATTTTCTTTGGTCTGGTAGCCACATTGGGAACCACGTATACCCAAAGTGGCCAGCTCACGTTCGCGGCATTGCTTGGTGCCATCGGTACAGGCTTTATTGGCTGTGCCTTGCTCATGGCAAATAACGTCCGAGACATTCCCACCGATAGCGAGGTTGGAAAAATCACGCTGGCGGTGCGTCTAGGCGAGCAGCTCGCTCGCCTGAGCTATGTGCTGATGCTCAGTGTCGCCATTGTCCTGCCACTGCTGTTGACCGGAACCAATCCGTGGATGTGGCTGATCCTGCTGACCTTCGTTCCGGCGGCGGCTCCGAGCTGGGTGATGCTTCGCGAGCAGTCGCTGCCGAAGCTGGTCGTGGTGCTCAAACAGACCGGCATCGTCAACGTGGTTTATGCCGCGCTCTTTACCTTGGCCATCGTGCTGAACACCTGGCTATAACCAAGAAGCCTTCCAAGTTACTGAACTTGGAAGGCTTCTTTTTTTATTTGTCGTCTCTGCGGAGTTTTTCGTCATAAGCGTCCTCGATGGCTTCTTCGGCCAGCTGAGAATCTGTCTTCGACGCTGAGGTCTTGGCGAACGCTTTGCGTGCGTCATCATTGGCTGCCAGACGTAATTTGTTAAAGAACAAATAGGTCACGGCAAAAGCGATTACCAGGGCAATGAGGCCTGCGGTGAAGATCGGCCAGAGCATCAGTTTCCATAGTGCCAAGAAGACAACGAGAAACAAGCCCAACCGAATCACCGAATATTTCAGAAACTGCATACGTTAAAGTCTACCGATGAACCTGTGAGCCAGATTGTCACTAGACTAGAGTCATGGTCCGCTTTATTATCTTTGCTGCACTCATTTCGGTAGCGCTCATGATCTATACATTGATCGAGTGTGCGCGCACCGAACGACACCGGGTGCGCTCCTTGCCGAAGACGGCATGGATCATCATTATCATCGTGCTTCCCCTGATCGGGGCGGGTTTGTGGTTTGTTCTAGGACGCCCGCAGGCCGCTTCAACTGGCCCAGCTAGCAAACAAAGCGCCCCAGATGATGACGAGGATTTCCTGCGTCAACTTGAAATCTGGCGACGTCAGCAGCAGCGTGAGTCCGAGCTGAAGGCACGTGAGGAAGAACTCAAACGAAAAGAAGACGACAAGAAGAATCCGAAGAAGGATAATTCTTCGGACGATTCGGATACTCAGCCCAAAGATCTTTAGAACCTCTGGCTTCGTCACCTCGTAGGGCCCGGCATTTGCCGGGCCCTACGCTGCTTCAGAGGCCATGTCGCGCGCGCATCTGCGTCCGTGGCCTCGAAGGTTATTTCGTCAATAGAGCAGGCCGCTTACAGGCCGGACAATAGGCACTCGCAGATCCCCCGTACTCTGCACACAACAAAAAATCCCCGAGGAATAGGCCATTGAAGGCTTTTCCTCGGGGATCTTCAGCGCTCTCACCGAACGAGCTTTAGACTCCGGCGTAGGAGTGCAGTCCGTTGAAGAAGATGTTCACGATGGTGAAGTTGAAGATCACGCAGCCGTAGCCGATGATGGACAGCCAGGCCGAGCGCGGACCGGTCCAGCCGCCGGTGGCACGTGCGTGCAGGTAGCCTGCGTAGACCACCCAAATCACGAATGACCAGACTTCCTTCGGGTCCCAGCCCCAGTAGCGTCCCCAGGCAGCTTCGGCCCAAATGGCTCCAGCCATGACGGTGAAGGTCCACATCACGAATGCGATGGTGTTGATGCGGTAGGCGAAGTTCTCCAGGGCGCCGGCACCAGGAACCAGACGCATGAATGGAAGCTTGTCCGGTAGACCGCTTGCAATCTTGTTCATACGCGAGTGCTGGATCAGCTGCAGAACGTTCATGGCAAAGCTGATGGAGAACAATGCCGAAGCAAATACCGCGATAGATACGTGGATGACGATCCAGGGGCTCTGCAGAGCCGGCACCAGGTGCCCCAAGGGGGTTGGGAAGCCAATCGTGGCTCCACAGAGCATCAAGGTCACTAGACCGATGATGAAGCTTCCCATGAAGCGCAGGTCCTTGAAGAACAGCACCACCAGGTAAACCACCGCGACCACCAAGGCACCAGTGGAAAGGAACTCATACATATTTCCCCACGGCACACGGTGTGCTGCCACACCGCGGGCGATGACCGCGAAACCATGCATGGCTACAGCAAGCCATGAGAGTACCAAGGCAATTCGAGCCATATTCCGGTTCGAAGAGTGTTCGGTGTAGTTCATCTTGTCGTTGACAACGTTTTCGCTGACGTTGTCCGCTCGTGGCGCAGGAGCTCCACGCTTAGTGCTTCGTGGCGCCGACACGGAGGTGGCTGCCGCGCCCACCAGCATTTCGGAGTCGCGTTTGAGCGCTGCCGCATCAATTTCACTGATGGTCTTGTTACTCTTGGCCAGATCAAGTGCGAAGAGGATGAAGGCGACCATATAGACGAAGGCCGAAAGCAACATGAACAGCTGGCTGTAATTGCCCAGTGTTTCGTTGATTGGCGCGAGATTTGAGCCGTTAGGCATTTACTTCTCCTTGGTCCTGCTTCTGTCTGGCCAATGGCCACTTGCTATCAAAGATATTGTGCAACTCTGTGGACTCGCGTTCAAGACGTGGATCCTCGCCGCGGGCCAGCAGAGCGTATTCGACACTGCGCTGGCCATCGTTATTCTTCAGCTTCACCCAGACGCGACGACGCGGGGTGAACAGCGATACCGCCAGTCCTGCCAGAGACAAAAACGCGAAGATGGCGATCGGAATTTTACTCGGATCATAATTCACGTCAACGGCGAGGTATCGCTTCAGATCATTGAAGGTGATGCTGCCTTTGCCGTCGGGCAGATCATACGTCTGTCCGGCTTCCAGCACGATGCCACCGGCGTCAAGGTTCCGGGAGTTCACCTCGGTGAGGTTGTCGGTATCCAGTACGTAGACGTTCTGCGGCACCCCGTCGTCCAGACCCAAATTTCCGGCAAAGGAGTTCAGGTGCAGCTGCGGATTGATGGCATTCGGGTCACCTGAAATACCGAATCCTGTTTCATCCACCAGTGCGGTGGGCAACAGGAATCCCTGGAATCCCAACTGTTCTGGTTTCGCGTCCGGAGCCTTGATCACCATCATCGAGGTATACACCGAGTCTTGCGGAACGGAAACCACCGGTCCGGAGAAGGCCACGTCCCCATTGCCGTCCTTGACCGTCACTACCGGTGCGTAGCCGTTGCCTACCAGGTAGACATCGGCACCGTTAATGCGCAGCGGATGGTTCACCTTGATGTCTTCTTCGACAGGTTCCGCATCGGCCGAACGCCGGGTTTCCACATGTGCGGTGAAGTCCAGCGGCTGGCCAAAGTGGGTCTTGGATTCACGGTCGAAAACAATGTCGAATTTGTCCAGCTTCACCGAGTACGGGGTGAGATTTTCGGGATTAAAATTCGTCCCGGGGGTGAACGCGTCATAGGAAACCAGGGAGTTTACAAAGGTCTCCCCCTCCACGATGACTCGCTGTCCGCTGTAACCGAAGGCGCCGCCAATAGCTACCGAAATGAGCACACCGATCAGCGAAATATGGAAGGTCAGGTTTCCGATCTCGCGAGTGTAGCCACGCTCTGCGGCTACCGAACGACCGGTGGCATCGGAGCGACGTTCGACTCGGTAACCGCGTTTGCGCAGCACCTTGTAGGCATCATCGATGACTTCATCATCGCTGGGAGTATCTGCTTCACCTTCAACCAGCGGCAGGGAGGTGTACTGGGGCAGGCGGTCAAGCCTGGACGGCGTACGCGGCGGTGGGGTCCGCAAGGCTTGAGCATGCTTTTTCACCCGCGGAATAATGCAACCGACCAACGAGACAAACAGCAAGATGTAAATCGCCGAGAACCACGCGGAAGAATACACATCAAAAAGCTGGAACCGGTCAAGCCACGGGCCGGTGACCGGGTTATTTTCCAGGTATTCGTTGACGGTCTCCGGGTTCATTGAACGCTGCGGGAAGATTGATCCCGGAACTGCTGCAACTGCGAGCAGCAGCAGCAAGAAGAGCGCCGTGGGCATGGAGGTCAGTTGCGTCCAGATCCACCGCAGGGACCCAACCAAGCCCAAGGCCGGTGCATCGCCGCGGTCTTTAGCGCTGCGTTTATTTTTCGCCATTAAATCGGCAACCTCACTTCATTGGCAAACCAGTTTTGTAGTTCTGCGACCCAGCTTCCCCAAAGCCCGGTCATCATGACTACACCGAGCAGAATCAGCATTCCGCCGCCCAAACGCATGACCAGAAGTTGGTGGCGGCGGAAGAACGCGAGTGCCCGCATGCCACGCTGCAGTCCTAGGGCAATCCCAATAAAGGGCAGGCCCAATCCCAAGCAATAAAACGCGGTTAACAATGTTCCGCGAGCTATATTCGGGTCGGTTCCTGTCGACATGATCAGTACGGCGCTGAGCGTAGGACCAATGCAGGGAGCCCAGCCCAGTCCGAAAGTGAACCCCAGAATTGGTGCTCCCCACAGGCCTGCCGGGGGCTTCCGGTGAATTTTCCGGTCACGCTGCAGCCATGGAATACCGCCCATGAAGACAGCACCCATAAGGACCACTACGAGGCCCAGTACCTGGGTCACCCAGGCACCTTCGAATCTCAGCCAGGCAGTGGCCTGGCTGAAGAGTACTCCGATGGCAATGAAGACCACCGAGAATCCCAGGACAAAGAGCAGTACCCCAAGCAATACCCGCCCACGGCGGTGCTCGCGCAAGTCAGCACCGGTCAGCCCGGTGACGTAGCCCAGATATCCGGGAACCAGCGGAAGTACACAGGGAGAAAGGAAAGAAACGAGACCCGCTAATAAAGCCACCGGCGCGGCCAGCAGCAAGGAGCCGTCCAGCACAATGTCGGCAAAGGGATTCGACGTAGTCAACAGGTTTCTCACAACTCTTCGGTGAGTGCTGTATCGATCAGAGTCTTCAGAATCTTGGGGTCAACCGCGCCGATAACACGTGCACGGACTCGTCCCTTGCGGTCAAGCACCAAGGTGGAAGGTACCGCCTGCAGTGGAACGTATTTTGTCATTGCCAGCTGAATCTGGCCATCAGTGTCTTGGATCGATTCGTAGGGGATTTCAAAGCTGCGTTCAAAGGCTTGTGATGCTTCGGCTTCGTCACGGACGTTGACCCCGACAAATGGAACCTTGTCACCAAATTCTTCGGATAGCTCTTTCAGGTGCGGTGCTTCGATCCGGCACGGGGCGCAGGCCGCGTACCAAAAGTTGATAACCACTGGTTTACCGCGCATTGCGCTGAGATCAACGGTGGAGCCTTGGTAGGTTTTGGAGTTGATCTCGATGGGCTCGGTACGTTTTTCAACCGCGTATTCTTCCACGGCGCCGTCGCCGGCAATGTAGTTCTTGTTGTCTCCGGAGCGCGCCTGTTTGGCAAGCGGATCCTCGGTGGCCGTACAGGCGGCCAAAGGCACAGCGACCGCAGCAACCAGCATCGAGCGCAACATGGTGCGGCGATTCAGGTAGCGAGGGTTCTGTGAGGACTCATTCATCAACTTTAAGCTCCAGGGATGTTCGCCGCGCCAGCCAGCAGGTCTGGGCTCGGTTCGGTGTAGTTCACGGAGCGAAGTTCGTCTCCGTCAAATTCAAAACTGGTAATTGAGGTCAACGTGCATTCGCGCGCTCGCGGGTCGTGGAAAAGGCGTTTGCCTTCTGCGTCGCGGCGGGTCACCCAGATAGGCAGTTGGTGGCTCACGATGATGATTTCTGCACCGTCTCCGTGCTCGGCGAGAGCAGCGTGGCGTTGTTCGTCCATGGCCTGGCGCATTCGGGCAACCTGCTGCACATAGGGTTCACCCCAAGAAGGCTTCAGCGGGTTGCGCAGCAACGGCCAATAGCGCGGGTTCTTCAGCTGCGACTTGATCTGCGCTAGGCCTTCAAAACTATTTCCGGCTTCGATGACTCGTTCATCGGTGATGATTGGTAAGTCCAGTGCCTGCGCGGTTGGCTGCGCGGTCTGCTGGGCCCGAATCAGCGGGGAGGCGACCAAACGGACAACGTTGGCGCCTTCGGTCTGCCGCTTGGCGAAGTATTCTCCGGCACGGTCTGCCATCTGGAATCCCAGCTCGGAGAGTCCGAATCCTGGGATGCGACCATACAACACGCGGTCCGGGTTGAGAACTTCCCCGTGGCGCAACAAATGAACGGTTGAAACTGGCATGGTTACAGTCTCTCAAACAATCAACCCAAAAGATGAAAATTGTGGCCACGATCAAGTATTCACAGCATCCGCATGGGATTCCCATATCAAAAAACCATCCTTTCGGAGGGCCTGATCACAATCGCCACCAACTAGGCTAGAAGATAGAGAAACCCGATAGCTCAGCGACATGCAAAGGACGGTTATGAGCACCAACGATCCGAACCAGCCGGGCCAGCCGTACAACCCTGCGGCGGGCTCAGGACATTCGAACCCGAATCCTTACGGCGAGAATCCCTACGGCGGGCAGCCCAACCCCTATGGCCAGAATGCCGGGCAGCAGCAACCCCCACAGTTCCAGCAATATCCGCAGCAAGGCGGATACGCTCCGGTGCAGCCACCGGCCGAGCGTCCCAAAACGCTGCGGATCGCATTCTTATTGATCTTGCTCGCCGGAGTGTTCAACGCCGCCTCAAGCTGGCTAGTCAACAGCACCAATCTCATTGGCAACGTCATCACTTCGCAGTGGGGGCTATTTGAAGAGCAGATGCGGACCTCGATGGAGTCGAGCAGCGACCCCGCGGTCAATGCGGAGCTGGAAAAAATGCTCGCCAACCCGGACGCGTTCATGGCGCAGGTCTCCTCATCGATGACCAGCTTCACCATCGTTGGCATGATCATCAGCCTGCTGGCTTACTTCTTGGTTGGTTTTTTTGTTGGTCGTGGCGTCGGCGCGATGCGTATTATCGCCACCATCTTTGCTGCCCTGTCGATCATCAGCTTGCTGATGTATCTGCCAATGATCAGCATGTACGCGAACTCCTCGGACACCATGATGATCAACGTGGTCTTCACGCTCAGCGTGGTGCTCGGTATCGTGGGCGTAGTTTTTGCTTGGTTGCCTGAGTCCTCGAAGTACATCGTTGCGCGCCGCATGGCCCGCCGCGCCGGCTACCGCTAAGCCGAACGGGCATGGCGTTTGTGCCTTAACAACCCGGGGCACGACTTCTCAGAAGTCGTGACCCGGGTTTTTTCTTGAGATATCCGTCTTTAGCTTTGAACCGCGTGATAGGCCAGAATCTGCAGTTCGGTTGACAGATCCACGCGGCGCACAATCATCCCGGCCGGAATCCGCAACGGGCGCGGTGCGAAGCTGAGTACCGAGTTCACCCCATGCGCTGCCAGTGCATATATCAATTCTTGGGCCGCCTCCCCCGGAACGGCGAGAACCGCAATATTGATTTGTTCTCGGCCGATGACCTCGCCCAGGGTGCTTATTGGCTCCACCACAAGATCTCCAACGTCACTGCCGATTATGCTCGCGGACGTATCAAGAATTGCTCGGACCTGGAATCCACGGCTGGCAAAGCCTGCATAGCCGCTCAAGGCTCGTCCCAGGTTACCTGCACCCAGAATGGCTACCCGCCAGTCCCTGGTCAATCCCAGCGTTCGGTTGATATGTTCGGCCAGTTCGGTCACCACATATCCCACGCCGCGGGTTCCATAGGATCCGAGCAATGAGAGATCTTTACGCAGAATCGCCGGATTAACGCCGGCTTCCTTGGCCAGCACACCCGAACTGGTGCGTTCGGTGCCCTGGGCTTCGAATGCGTTCAGCGCACGCAGATATTGGGTCAGCCGGGTCAATGTTGCTTCGGGTAATACCCGTGGCTCAGGCTCAGTCATGAGCGGGCGCTCGAACAGGTTCGGTGAGCGCAGGGCATGTCGCTGGGATCATCATTGCCTAGCTACCCAGCAGACGTTCAAGGCGTTTTCCGTCAACGGTCCAGAAGTCGCGCACTTGACCGTCAATGAGCAACACCGGCACCTCTTCGTGGTGCCTGGCCAGCAGTTCCGGGTGCTCATCGATATCAAGTTCTGAGAACTCCATGTTCATCCGTTCGGTGACGTCTTTGACCGTGGCCCGGGCCGCCGCGCACAGGTGGCAACCTTGACGCACCAACAACTGAATCTCATGCAATGTACTCACCATTCCATAATCTCACGAGCCGCAACCAGCGTCTAAGTCGAGAATGAAATAAACTGAATCAAATGCAGTCATCAGAGCACCTCAGCGAGCAGCCCACCACGACGCCACACGATGTCGTTGCCGCCTTCTTCGATGTAGATAACACCATGGTGCGCGGTGCCACCCTGTATTTGCTGGCCCGAAAAATGCATCAGCGCCGGTTTTTCCAGTTTCGCGAAATTCTATGGTTTGCGCTCAAGCAGCTGCGTTTTGCCGCCCGGGGCGAGCATATTGGCGACATCCACCAGATTCGTGACCGTGCATTGCTCATGGCCAAAGGTATTTCCGTGGCCGAGATGGCTCAAATTGGCCAGGAAATCTATGACGAGTACATTGAGCCAAAACTTTGGAAAGGTACCGTCTCCATTGCGCATCAGCATTTAGCCGTAGGGCGCGAGGTGTGGCTGGTGACCGCGACTCCCTTGGAAGTAGCGAACGTCATATCCGAAAGGCTGTCACTCACCGGTGCATTGGGGACCGTAGTGGAGCGCAATGGCGGAAAATACACCGGTGCGCTGGCCACTCCCATCCTGCATGCGGCTGAGAAAGCTCAAGCTATTCGCGCGTTAGCTAAAGAGCGCGGGATCAAGCTGTCAAAGTCCTGGGCCTACTCGGATTCATATAACGATGTACCGCTGCTAGAAGCCGTGGGCCACCCGGTGGCGATCAACCCTGATGCACGGCTTCGTGCCTATGCCAAACGCCGTGGTTGGCAGGTCTACGACTTTCGCACCGGCCAGCGTGCAGCACGGATCAGTTTGCGCCT
>DNHA01000210.1:10897-12032 GCA_003486025.1 Micrococcaceae bacterium
GCCGCCGATAGTTCCGGAAAAAGCAATCGCCACCGTCAAGGTCAAACCTTGATACGGTGGCGATAATTGCCAAGAGGCAAAAGCTGCTTGAAGCAGATTTACTTCTTATTGCGACGCTGGTGACGAGTTTTACGAAGCAATTTGCGGTGCTTCTTCTTCGACATACGCTTGCGGCGCTTCTTGATAACAGAGCCCATAGTGGTTCCTCACAAACTAATTAAATATGTCAACCAAAATGTAGGCCTTGAAATAATTCTAAGCTACAAGGTTGACCGGACGTTAAACGTTCCTTAACAGATTACCCGCTTTTCGGTCATGCTCTGACCATCGCGCGGCTATCGACCGAGGGAACCGGTTCCGCGCTGCGGATCAATCGCCGCAGCTTGCAGGTATGCTTCCACTGCGTTTTCCGGAACACGATAGGAGCGACCGAATTGAACAGCAGGCAAATCACCTGCATGTATCAAGCGATAAACCGTCATTTTGGAAACACGCATCATTTCGGCCACTTCGGCGACCGTCATGAAACGGGCTCCTGCAAAATTCTGTTTATCCGCCATAGGGGAATTTCTCCTGACGCTGATCTCTGATTCGTCGTGTATTTTGCTCGCGTGAACAAATACGACTTGGGATCAACATCTGCAATCATATTCACGTTCGCTCGGTTCCAGTCTAGTCGCACTTACGTAACTTTTGCATCACGGAACACACCGGAACCACGCTTAGATCTCGATTGTGACATTTAAAGTGCTTTGGACACCCCCTGCCACCAAAAAATGGTGGCAGGGGGTGTCCAAAAGTACGTTTTTACCAAAGAGCTTAGATAAGACCCTGGGCTAGCATTGCGTCAGCAACCTTCACGAAGCCAGCGATATTGGCGCCAGCCACGTAGTTGCCCGGCACTCCGTACTCATCAGCGGTCGTTGCACAGCGTTCATGAATGCCCACCATGATTTCCGTCAAGCGGCGTTCGGTGTGCTCGAAGGTCCACGAGTCACGGCTGGCGTTCTGCTGCATTTCCAGCGCGGACGTCGCCACGCCACCGGCGTTAGCGGCCTTGCCCGGACCGAAGAGGATGCCAGCGTCTTGGAAGACCGAGGTAGCTTCTGCCGTGGTCGGCATGTTCGCGCCTTCG
>DNHA01000210.1:12094-12472 GCA_003486025.1 Micrococcaceae bacterium
CGTGGCACAAGGCAGCGCCACCGCACCTTGGACATCCCACACGTTGCCATCGGCTACGTAGGAGACCTTCTTGCTTCCACGGCGTTCTGCGTATTCGCTGATGCGTCCGCGTTCAACTTCCTTGATCTGACGCAGCAGATCAAGGTCGATACCGTTTTCGTCAACGATAAAGCCAGAGGAATCCGACGCCGTTACTACCTTGGCCCCCAGATTCTGCGCCTTTTCGATGGCGTGCAGGGCCACGTTACCCGAGCCCGAAACAACCACACGCTGTCCATCAAAGCTCATGCCGCGAGTCTTGAGCATTTCGTTGGTGAAGATCACCGCACCGTAACCCGTTGCCTCGGGGCGAACCAGGGAACCGCCCCAGCTCAAGCC
>DNHA01000034.1:0-168 GCA_003486025.1 Micrococcaceae bacterium
GATGCAGGGCGGAATCGTCCGCTACGGAGAGCAGTACGGCGACAAAGGACTGTGGGAAGGGTCCCTGTACGTTTTCGATAAACGCATGCACACCGAGTTTTCCGAAGATGCAGTCACCATTGGCCAGTGCGTTGGCTGCCAAGGTGCCACGAATAAGTTTGAGAATTG
>DNHA01000034.1:179-6354 GCA_003486025.1 Micrococcaceae bacterium
CCTGCCGTAACTTGCGCCTGTTCTGTGAAGACTGCGCCAAGGATGAGGAACTGCGTCGATGCCCTGACTGCACCGCCTCGGCTATCGAAGCCTGAACATAAGCACAACGCAGCGAGCGCAATGAATGGATCATTCATTGCGCTCGCTGCTTTTAAACTGCGCTTAGGGGTTCGGCCACAAATCAAGCGATGCATCGAGCACGAGCGTTTCCTCTTCAAGCGTTTCGTAGACACTAAAGCCGCGTGCCTGGTAGTTCGGGATGGCTGCTTCGCCATCCAGCGAACAGGTGTGCAGCCACACCCGGCTCACCGGTGGCAGGTTGTTCTCTCGATGAGGAATATCCCACGCTCTGCGGTTGGCTTCACTAAGCAGGATTCCGCCCAGGCCTTGCCCGATGGCCTCGGGAAACAGTCCGAAGTAGTAGATCTCAACTTCACTGCGGCCCGCGCGGACCTCGGTCGCCAGCTCCGCGTAGCCTTTGGGCGCGCCATCTTGGTAGAGCACATAGGTTTCCGAACCTGGTTTACGCAAGCTGGCGTCCCAGTCGCTGCGGCTGATGCTCAGCCGGTCGGCCCAGTTCAGCTTGCTGCCTACGCACTGATACAGGAATCGCGAGAATTCGGGCGTAATCTGCGAGACTTTCTCAATTCGGGTGTTCTGCGGCAACTGCCGGGTGCTCGGGCGCATTTGGCTAGGCGCGAGCTGTTGCAAATAGGTGATGGTCACAAGTGGCATACCGAATATCATATGGGGCGGAGCATTAGGTTGCGCAGTCTTGTAATGCCGGGGGACTCGTTAGACTGTGAGGTGTGAATGCCGCTGAATTTTCTGCCATAGAAGATGCCCCGAATAGTTATGACCTTGTGCTGGTGGACAAGCTCCACGCAGACTTGACCAAGATCGATTTTAATTTTGATGCCATCACCGAATTGCTTGGTGCAGATGCGGTGGCCGCCTATGGCCGTGATCAAATCCATCCGGCACTTCGCGTTCTTGACAAACAGCCGGTGGACAGCGCCTTGGGCTGCGCTATCCGGCTCTTCCAGCTGGGGCAAACCGAATCCGCTGGTGCGCTACTCGAGGCATTTCCCACGGTGCGTGTGGAGGGATTGCTGAAGCTGGGGCTGGTTGAGTCTTGGGCTTCGGGGTACCGGGCCAAGGTGGCGCTGGCGGTACATGCCTCGGATGCCGATGGGGAGATTTGGGTAGTCCACGATCTTGGGTCCCATCAGCGTCCTGGGGTTTTGCGCACCGACCATGTGCTCGGAATAGGGCACGCCTCGCGTACGCTCGCGCAGATCACCATCCGCCAGGACGTAGACCGGGCACTGGATCTCGGTACCGGTTGCGGAGTGCAGCTATTTCATCTGCTCTCCCATGCCAAACATGTGACGGCAACGGACCTTTCGGCTCGTGCATTGGCCTTCACGCGCTTTAATCTGATGCTCAACCACCGCACTCTCAAGCTGGATCCACAGCGCCTGGACGAGCGCGTCACGTTGCTTCAAGGAAGTCTTTTTGAACCTGTGGCGGGTGAATGCTTTGACTTGATTGCCAGTAATCCGCCATTCGTAATCACTCCACGTAAAAAGTCAGAACGCGAACAAGACCGATTCACGTATCGCGATGGCGGCATGGCCGGGGACTCGTTGGTGAGCACCCTCATCGCGCAGGCGCCGAAGCACTTGAACCCAGGGGCGCATATGCAAATGCTTTCCAACTGGGAGATTCCTCGCCTGGATGCGGAGTCAAATGAGCCTTGGGAGCGTCGAGTCTCCGGATGGTTCACAGATGACTTGGATGTTTGGGTGATTGAGCGGGAGCAGACCACCCCGAGCGTCTACGCGGAAACCTGGCTGCGTGATGCCTCGCAAAGTGAAGATAGCGTTGCTTACGCACTTGCATACGATGCCTACCTTGACGACTTTGAATCCCGTCAGGTCGGGGCCATCGGTTTTGGCATGGTGTATTTCCGCCGCCCCGCGCACGGTGCAGCGACGCTGCGCCGTTTTGAACAGATTCCGCACCAAATGGAGCAGCCGCTGGCTCCCTCCTTGGATCGGGATATCCAGATGTCCGATGCCCTGTCTGAAGCGGGAGAAGCTTGGAAGCAATGGCACCTCCTGGTAGCCGATGACGTCACCGAGGAACGCCATCAGCGCCCCGGAGCGGAACACCCCGGAGTGATCCTGCTGCGACAGGGTGCAGGGGTGCGTCGGACGGAGATTCTGGACTCGGCGCAAGCCGGTTTCCTCTCTGCGTGCGACGGGGAATTGTCTGTAATGCAGCTTGTGGTGGCGCTGGATTCATTGATCGGCGAAGGCGATGAACAGTTCGCTGAACGACTGTATGCGGCAATCGCTCGACTTCTTCGTCACGGAATGCTTCGTAAAATGTGAAACAAAGGCTAAACTTTTTCGTTATGACACGGAACACAGTCGAAGATGATGGTGCGCAACGCGCCGATGCGGAATATCAGGTCCCACAAGTTGTCTCGATCACCGACCCGCAGGCTATTCGCGCGCTGGCCCATGATGCTCGACTGATCGTACTTGATGAGCTCTTCGCCTCACAAACCACCCGTACCGCCACCGAGCTGGCATCGATGTGCTCATTGACGCCCAGCGCCATGAGCTATCACCTGCGAGCCTTGGAAAAATACGGATATGTAGCGCGAGCTGCCAGCGAGGGCGACGCGCGCGAACGCCGTTGGCGTGCTGCCGGGGAGCGTTTGGAACTAAACACCCAAATTGACTCGACGAACGCCAAGACCGCCTATCTTAACGTGCAATTAAACGCCTTCCGTACCCGGCTCAATGCAGAAGTTGAACGCAGAGAGGCTGAAGCTAAGGCCGGAATCATGCCTGCCGCGGACCGCCCACCCATGCTGACTAGTGGTTTAGTCTTCCTGCCCGAGGCCAAGCAGAAGGAGTTTAACCGGCGCTTATTGGATCTCGTTTACGTGTATGAGGCAATGGCCACGGCCGAAGAACGCAACATCGACTCAAAGCGTATGTTCTACTTAATCTCATTACTACCCGAGTACCAGCACCTGGGTAGTGAGGTGAGCTAGAGAAAAGTTGGGCAGTTCTTCGGTGTAAGATCATCGGGAATTGTGACTGTCATCTGGTCGCAATCAATGGTGCTGCGATTGCCGCCCGAGAGCAACCTAGAGGGGAGCTCTCGGAACCGCGTTGTATAAAAGGAGAGCTGTGCCCGCAAAGGCCAAGGTAAAGACCGGTAAGAAACTCGTCATCGTGGAGTCCCCGGCCAAGGTAAAGTCGATCGCCAAATATTTGGGCGAGGGCTTCGACGTGGGCGCTTCGGTGGGCCACATCCGTGACCTTCCGCAGCCTTCCGAGTTGCCGACCGAGCTGAAAAAGACCTCGGTGGGTAAGTTCGCGGTCGACCTGGATAATGACTTCGAACCGTATTACATGGTGTATCCGGATAAGAAGAAGCGCGTCGCCGAGTTGAAGGCAAAGCTCAAAGACGCTGACGAACTCTATCTCGCAACTGATGCGGACCGCGAAGGTGAAGCCATCGCGTGGCACCTGCTCCAGGTGCTCAAGCCCAAAGTTCCGGTACGCCGACTGGCCTTCACCGAAATTACGAAGGAAGGCATCGAGCGTGCCTTGGGCTCGATGCGTGAGCTGGATACAGACCTGGTTGACGCGCAGGAAACCCGCCGTGTCCTGGACCGCCTCTACGGTTACGAAATCTCTCCGGTCCTCTGGCGCAAAATTGCCCGCGGCCTGTCTGCCGGACGTGTGCAGTCCGTGGCCACCCGCCTGGTGGTGGAGCGCGAACGCGAACGCATGGCGTTCATCTCTGCCGGGTACTGGGACATCAAGGGAAACTTCGCCACCACCGGTTCGGAATCCTTTGCGGCGAAACTCTCCGCAGTAGATGGCAAGCGTGTAGCTTCGGGACGCGACTATGATGACCGCGGCCAGCTCAAGCAGACCAAGAACCCGCTGGCGCCGCTGAACCAGGAAGCTGCCGAGTCCTTGGTAGCCAACCTGGCTAATGCCGACTTTGCCGTCACCTCGGTCGAAGACAAGCCGTACACCCGCCGCCCGGCTGCACCGTTCACTACCTCCACCTTGCAGCAGGAAGCCAGCCGCAAGTTGCGCTGGAGCTCAAAGCTGACCATGCAGATCGCTCAGCGTCTGTACGAAAATGGTTACATCACCTACATGCGTACCGACTCGGTCTTCCTGTCCAACGAAGCCGTGCGTGCCGCACGGGCACAGGCCACCGAGCTGTATGGGGCAGACTCGATTCCGTCCAGCCCGCGCGTGTACAAGGGGAAATCTGATTCCGCGCAGGAAGCCCACGAGGCAGTCCGTCCGGCCGGTGACATGTTCCGCCGTCCAAAGGATGTGCGCGCACAGCTTTCCAAGGATGAATACGTCTTGTACGAGCTGATCTGGAAGCGCACCGTCGCCTCCCAGATGGCTGACGCCAAGGGTTTCACCGCAACCATTAAACTTTCCGGTACCGCCAGCGATAGCCGCGTGGCCGAGTTCTCCGCCTCGGGCACCGTGATCACCTTCCGCGGTTTCCTTTCCGCTTATGAAGAGGGCAAGGACAGCGAAAGCGATGCGGCAGACAAGGCTGAGAATGCCGAGGCACGCCTGCCGCAGCTCACCGTGGGACAGTCGCTGACCGGTGATGAACTGATCGCGCTGGGCCACGAAACCACCCCGCCGGCCCGGTACACCGAAGCGTCTATCGTCGCTGAGCTCGAGAAGCGCGAAATCGGCCGCCCGTCGACCTACGCGCCAACGATCTCCACCATCATGGATCGCGGCTACGTGACCAAGCGCGGCGGCGCCCTGGTGCCAAGCTGGATCGCGTTCTCCGTGATTCGGCTGCTCGAAGAGCACTTCGCGAAGTACGTGGACTATGACTTCACCGCGCGCCTGGAAGATGACCTGGACGAAATTGCCCACGGCAACCGGGCACGCACCGACTGGCTGAACATGTTCTACTTCGGCGGCAAGGGCGAAACCCGCCCCGAAGGCCTGAAATACGTGGTGGACAACTTGGGCGATATTGACGCCCGCGCCATCAACTCGATCAAGATCACCGACGACATCACCTTGCGTGTGGGCAAGTTCGGCCCGTACCTCGAACGCGCCCTTCCGGAAGGCGCCGAGGAAGGCACTGATCCGCAGCGCGCCAACGTTCCTGAGGAACTGGCACCGGATGAGCTGACCGCGGCGAAGGCCGAAGAACTGTTCGCCACCGCCCAGGTATCCGAACGTGAGCTGGGAACCGAAGAGGCCACCGGGCGGAAGATTGTGGCCAAGGATGGCCGATACGGTGCCTACGTCACCGAGATCATCCCGGAAATGACTGAAGAAGAAATCGCCGCGCAACCGGTGGAGTACTACAAGAACGGCAAGCCGAAGCCGCCTAAGAAGCCGGTGAAGGTCAAGCCACGCACCGCGTCGCTGTTCAAATCCATGACCGTGGAAACTGTCACCTTGGATGAGGCGCTGAAGCTGATGAGTCTGCCACGCGTGGTGGGCGCAGATGCTGAGGGCGAAGAGATCACCGTGCAGAACGGACGCTTTGGTCCATACCTGAAGAAGGGCAGCGATTCGCGTTCTATCGAGAGCGAAGAGCAGATCTTCAGCATCACCTTGGACGAAGCACTGGCGATTTATGCACAGCCTAAGCAGCGTGGAGCCCGGGCGGCGGTGCCGCCCTTGGCCGAATTCGGTGTGGACCCGACCAGCGAGAAGAACATTGTGGTCAAGGACGGCCGTTTTGGTCCGTACATCACCGACGGCATCACCAACATCACGGTGCCTCGTGCCACCTCGTTGGAGGAGCTCACCCGTGAACAAGCCATCGAAATGCTGGCAGACAAGCGTGCTCGCGGTCCGGTGAAACGAACCGCAAAGACGGCTGCTGCCAAGAAACCGGCCGCTAAAAAGGCCCCGGCCAAGAAAGCTCCGGCGAAAAAGGCTCCGGCCAAAAAAGCCACCGCAAAAAAGAGTGAAAAGTAGATCTTGTCTGCTGAGTTGAGGAGCGCATCATGAGGCTTGGCGTGTTGGACATTGGTTCAAATACGGTCCACCTATTACTGGTGGATGCCTATCCGGGTGCCCGGCCGGTATCCTATGCCTCGCATAAGCGGCCGCTGTCCTTGGTGCGTTAC
>DNHA01000369.1:0-139 GCA_003486025.1 Micrococcaceae bacterium
AAAATGATCTTGAGGTAGTTCTGCGCGCTATCTGAAAGTTGAGTTACCGACACATCACCCATCATAGACAAACTGCGCTGTGCGCGCCGTCGAGCACAACTCGTGGCCAGGAATAAATCTGAGTTATTTGGTGACCTCG
>DNHA01000369.1:273-5748 GCA_003486025.1 Micrococcaceae bacterium
TAATCGATTCCATGGAATCGATTACATGAGTAAGCAAGGGAGCTTATCGGCCATGAACGCCGTCACCATCAAGGACGTTGCCAGCGCAGCAGGAGTATCTGTTGCCACCGCTTCGCGCGTCCTTTCAGGTCACCCGGCGACCTCGCCAGCTTCCCGGACCAAGGTTGAAAGCGCCGCGAAAGAACTGGGCTTCATGCCCAACGCGCAGGCCCGCTCACTGCGCTCCACCAAAACAGATTCCATCGCGTTGCTGATCTCTGACTTGCGCAACCCCTACTTCTCAGACCTGGCACATGCGGTGGAACAGCATGCGCGCACCGCCGGGCTGATGACCTTCATTGGCAATGCCAATGAAGATGCCGCACAACAAGATGATTTCCTGGCCACCATGCTTTCACGCCGTGTGGACGGGCTGGTCATCGTGCCGCAGGGACTGAATGAAGAATCAAACCAGCCCAGCGAAATGATGAATCGGGTGCTTTCCAGCGGCATTCCCACCATCTTCGTTGACCGGGCACTGCCTGGTGTCCAGGTTCCAGCCATCACCGCCAACAGCGCCCAAGCGCTGGATGAAGCGGTAGCAACACTGAAATCCCTGGGCCACCAGAACATTGCCTTTGTCGGCGGACCCAAGCACGCCTCCACCGCCCTTGAACGCTACAGCGCGTTCGAAACCGCATTGGCGAACAACGGGCTGGTTGGGGATGAAGCATTGCACTTTGTCGGTGACTTCCAGCCAGCCTCCGGCGCGCTGGCAGCTCAATGGCTGCTGGAAAACCCCGCTAAACCCAGTGCCGTGATCATCGCGGATGCTCCGATGTCCATCGGAGCGCTGCGCGTCTGGCGCGAACTGGGTGTCAGGGTCGGCGCCGACCTGTCGGTGATTACCTTCGACGAGGTCGATGCGATGCTCATCCACGATCCGCCGATTGCCACTATCGGCCATGACCTGAGCCAGATGGGAAAAATGGCAGTTCAGGCCCTGCGCGAAGTGATGGCCGGCGAGAAACCGGAACCCGAAGAACTGATTAGCAAATTTACGCTGCGCCCCTCGGTGGCGCCAGCCAAGGCAACACAAGTGATGGAAGGAAAGGTGCGCCCATGAGCAACGACGCTCTACTGGTCCTTGACCGGGTCTGCAAGTCGTTCGGCCCCGTCCAGGTAATCGATGAGGTTACCGTCGAGGTCCACGCCGGCAAGGTGTCGGTGCTGCTCGGCGAAAATGGTGCAGGCAAATCCACCTTGATCAAGATGATCGCCGGAGTGCACAGCGCCGATTCCGGACGCATCTTGATGGACGGCAAGGAAGTGCAGATCCCGGATACCAAGGCTTCCGAAGCCCTGGGCATCGCCACCATCCACCAGGAACTAAACCTGGTGCCCTCGATGACCATCGCGGAAAACATCACCCTGGGCCGGGTGCCGCGTCGCTTTGGCATTATCAACCGCCGCGAGATGCGGCGCATTGCCCGCGAAGCGCTGGACCAGCTGGGTCTGAACCTCGACGTCAACACCCCGGTAGGCGACCTAGGGCTAGCCGAGCAACAGCTGGTGGAGATCGCCAAGGCACTGTCCTTGGACGCCCGGGTCCTGATCCTTGATGAACCAACTGCGGCCTTGACCAACGCAGAGATTGCCGGTCTCTTCGAGGTCGTCAACCAGCTCAAGACCAAGGGCGTGGGCATGGTCTTCATCAGCCACCACCTCGATGAGATTGCTGCCATTGGCGACTTCGTCAACGTGCTGCGTGATGGAAAGTTCATTGCCACCGTCCCGGCAGACACCGCCGAGAACGAATTGGTGCGCCTGATGGTGGGCCGTGACATCGACGCGCAATTCCCGCGCCAAGCTGCCATTCCCGGCGAGCAGAACCTGCTGAGCGTGGAAAATCTCAGCGTCGGAGCACTGCAGAATATTTCGCTGTCGGTTCGTCCCGGCGAGGTCGTGGCGCTGGCCGGATTGATGGGTGCTGGACGCACCGAACTGATCCGCGCGATCGCCGGAGCGGATAAATACACTTCGGGCACCGTGAAGGTTGCCGGTAAAAAACTGCCGCGCAATGACGTTGCTGCGGCCACCCGTGCAGGCCTAGGCCATGTGCCTGAAGACCGCAAAACGCAGGGACTGGTCCTGGACGCCTCGGTTGCCGAGAACATTGGCTACGCCACCATGGCATCCACCGCCAAAGCCGGACTGGTGGACCGCAAGGGGCAGCGTGAACGCGCCGAGAAGGTCGCCGCCCGCCTGCGGATCCGCATGGGGAATATCGACCAGCCGATTCGTTCGCTCTCCGGAGGCAACCAGCAAAAGGCGGTCTTTGGCCGCTGGTTCTCCGCCGGGGCCAAGGTGCTCTTACTCGATGAACCAACCCGCGGCGTCGATGTCGGGGCCAAGGTAGAAATCTACGAATTGATCAATGAGATCACCGCCTCCGGAGGCTGCGTACTGATGGCCTCCAGCGAACTGCCCGAAGTGCTGGGTATGTCCGACCGCGTCCTGGTGATGAGCCAGGGCCGGATCGCCGGAGAACTAGCCACCAATGAAGCCACTCAAGACAGCATCATGGCTCTGGCCGTGAGCAATGTGCACCGCGAAGATGAAATGGAAAAGAAGTAATGAGCAGCGTAGCCACTACACCCAAGAAGGGCTTTGACTTCAAGGCATTCCTTGCAAACAACGGTGCCCTAGTCGGCCTGGTTGTTCTTTGCCTTGCCATGTTCATCGCAACCCCGCGCTTTTTGACCGGGCCGAACCTGATGAATATCGGCATCCAGGTCTCCACCATCGCGGTGATGGCCTTCGGCATGACCTTCGTGATCGTCGCCGCCGGCATCGACCTTTCGGTCGGTTCCATCGCCGCGATCTCCGCGATGACCTCCTCCTACTGGGTCACCACCGCGGGGCTTCCCGACGGACTATCGATCGTGGTTGGCCTGGCCATCGGCGGGTTGTGCGGTTGGGTCACCGGTGCCATGAGTGCCTACGGCAAACTGCCGACCTTCATCGCCTCGCTGGCGATGCTCACCATTGTGCGCGGGTTGACCCTGGTCATCTCCGACGGGCGCCCCATCGCTACCGGCGATTCGGTGTCCTGGCTGGGCGGGGACCTGGGCTTCATGCCGGTGCCCATCCTGATTCTGATTGTCTCCGGGCTCATCGCAGCGTTCGTGCTGAACCGCACCATCATCGGCAAGAACGCCTTCGCCGTAGGCGGCAACACCGAAGCCGCACGTCTCTCGGGCATTCCGGTCAAGCGCGTCCTGGTGACCGTGTTTGTCATTTCCGGTATCTTCGCCGCACTGTCCGGCATGATTCTGGCAGGCCGGCTGGACTCGGCGCAGCCGACCTTGGCCAGCGGATACGAGCTGGACGCCATTGCGGCGGTGGTCATCGGCGGCGCGTCGCTTTCCGGCGGCGTGGGTCGTATTTCCGGAACGCTCATCGGTGCACTGGTCCTCGCGGTCATCCGCAACGGCCTGAACCTGCTCTCGGTCAGCGCCTTCTGGCAGCAGGTAGTGATCGGCTTGGTTATCGCGATCGCCGTGGGCTTCGATGTACTGCGCCGCAAGAACGTGCGCCACTAAAAGTTTTTTTCTTCACCGTTTCTGACACCATTTAGTTCAAGGGAGAACCCAATGAAAAACATCGTACGCAAGAGCGCCGCACTGAGCCTCGGTCTAGCACTGGTGCTGGGCGCCAGCGCCTGCGGCCGTGGCGAAGTAGCCGCCGAGGGCGGCAAGGCCACCTTGGCAGTGTCCACGCTGAATAACCCATTCTTCGTTGACCTGCGTGACGGCGCACAGGCGGAAGCCGCAGAACTGGGCATCGACCTGTCAGTTGTGGACGCGCAGAACGACTCGGCCACCCAGGCTAACCAGCTGGCAACCGCCGCCACCGATGGCACCGAAGGCGTCATCATCAACGCAGTAGATACCGAAACCGCCGAAGCGGGCCTGGCCCCCATCGTTTCGGCCGAGCTGCCAATCGTCGCAGTTGACCGTTCCGTAGGCGACACCAAGGTCGCGTCATTTGTCGCTTCGGACAACGTTGCCGGTGGCGAGCAGGCAGCCAAGGCACTGGCAGAATCGCTGGGCGGCAAGGGCAAGATCATCATCCTCGAAGGTGTACCCGGCGCGTCGGCAACCAACGAGCGCGGCGAAGGCTTCACCAAGGGTCTGAAAGAATTCGGCGACATCAAGGTGGTCTCCAGCCAGACCGCTAACTTCGACCGTGCCGAGGCACTGGACGTCGTGACCAACCTGATGCAGTCCAACCCAGACGCCACCGGCGTACTGGCCATGAATGACGAAATGGCCCTGGGCGCTATCCAGGCCCTGGGTGCCAAGGCTGGCAAGGACGTTAAGGTCGTCGGCTTCGACGGTACCGAAGACGGCTTCAAGGCAGTAGAGGCCGGCACCTTGGTCGCCACCATCGCGCAGAACCCAGCCGAGCTGGGCAAGCAGTCGGTGCAGATCCTGGCCAAGGCCATGAAGGATGAAGCAGTTGAGGAAGTAGTCCAGGTTGCCGTGGACACCGTCAACACCGACAACGTCGCCGACTACGTCACCAAGTAAGTACCTGCAACACCCTCATTTCGCCGGGCGCAAGCTCAACTGAGCGATACCAAGCTAAGGAATAATCATGACGGACGCCATCCAAGTCACCATCGTTGGTTCGAGCAATGTGGACATCACCGCGTTGATGAACCGCCTGCCTGGCCCGGGTGAAACCGTGTTGGCCGATTCCTACCAGCTTTCGCCCGGCGGCAAGGGGGCAAACCAGGCCCTGGCCGCGCAATTAGCAGGCGCCCGCACCGAATTCATCGGTGCAGTAGGCGAAGACTCGCACGCAAAGATCGCGCTAGGCCAGCTTGAAGAAGCAGGCGTGAGGCTCGATCGCGTCTCAACGTCCAGCCAACCTACCGGCGTAGCCATCATCCAGGTGGATGCCGGCGCGGAAAACTCCATCGCCGTGGTGTCCGGGGCTAACTCCTCGGTTACCGCTGAGGTGGTCAACGCTGCCGGTGCCCTGCAGGGCATTGTGGTGCTGCAAGGTGAAATCCCGGCCTCCGGCATCAAGGCCGCCATGGATCTGGCCACCGGCAAGGTGGTGCTCAATCTGGCACCGGTGATCGAACTGGACCGCGATTACCTGCTCAAAGCAAACCCCCTGGTGGTCAACGAACACGAAGCGGCGCTCATCTTGCAGCAGCTCGATGGCAGCGAAACCATGTCTGCCGAAGCCGAACCGGTACTTGCCGAGAAGCTCATGGCCCATGGCCTAGCTTCATTGGTGATCACCTTGGGTGCCAACGGCTGCCTGGTGGCTGAACGAGGAGCCGAAATCCAGCAGCTTCCAGCGGTGAAGGTCAAGGCAATGGACACCACCGGTGCTGGCGACGCATTTACCGGTGCGGTGGCAGCCCGTCTGGCTCATGGTGACACTCTGGCACAAGCAGCAGATTTCGCTGGAAAG
>DNHA01000368.1 GCA_003486025.1 Micrococcaceae bacterium
AGTGGCCGCTTCTTTGGCTTCTGCCCGGAGACCATCACCGGTGCAATCCGCTGAGAGGATTCTGGGGCGTCCCAATCGGGCATCACCGACATATACAGGTAGGGATTAGCTTGGTACTGAATTGGCGGTTCGGCTGCCGCACCAGTCGCGGTTTCGATCCACATGGGCCAGCCAACTGGTGGCGCGCCCCACGCACGTTCTGGAATCCAATCTGCGGCCGGAACAAAATCCTCCGGCAGGTAAGCACGCCATGCAAGCGGTGGGTTGAAACGAATTGACATGATGCCCCCTGGAACAATGAACGAGTGACCCTGGCCGGTGAAATTTTAGTCGTGGCCAAGTACCTCTGAGCATAGGATCAGGCACCGACAGAATGACCGCAGTCAGCTTTTTTGTGCCTTCATCCGCTGCAAGGCCACCGCGACTTCGAGAACTTATTGAACGCTCATCGTCAACCCTTTGGATGATATTAGGTGCTTTACCTCTCTTAGAGACCGTTGCGCGCTGACAACCAACTAAAGTTGGTTTAAACCCCTCACTTCGCGACACCGCTAGGACCACACCCGCATGCAGCGCTTGGCCACCTTGTCATTAAAGAACCGGGCGCTCATTGCGCTCATCACGGTTTTTGCCGCCGTTTTCGGCGTGATCTCCATGGGATCACTGAAGCAGGAACTGATTCCCGCCCTTGAGTTCCCGCAGATCTCGGTGATGGCCACCCAGATGGGTGCGAGTCCCGATGTGGTGGACGAGCAGGTAGCGGCTCCGCTGGAGACCGCGCTGCAGGCTGTCGAAGGACTTGAGTCCTCCACCGCTACCTCGCAGGCGGGTTTCACCCGCATCGCTCTGACCTTCGAGTACGGTACGGACATGGACCGTGCGCGTGCTCAGGTTGAGCGGGCCATCTCCAACGTCAAGCCCCATGTGCCCGAAGACGTGGAACCCACAGCGCTGGCCGGCTCGATTGCCGACCTGCCGGTATTGAAGCTTGCGGTCTCCTCGGATCAGTCGCTGGAAGCGCTGAACGATGACGTAGAGCGCATTGCGCTGCCTAAGCTGCAGAAAATTGACGGGGTACGTGAGGCTTCGGTTTCCGGTGGCGCTTCCCAGCACATTGCGGTGATTCCCGATGATGGAAAGATGAATCAGTCCGGACTTACCGTGGCTGATCTGAAAGACGGCATTGAGAATGCCGGTTCACCCATGCCTATCGGCAACATGAACGTTGATGGTCTGGAACTTCCGGTCATTGCCGGCTCTACCCCGGACAGCTTGGATGCCATCAACAACATCCCACTGGTCACCGACAACGGTCCGGTCCTGCTCAAGGATGTTGCCAAGGTATCCGTGGAAGCCGATAAGGCCACCAGCGTCACCCGCACCAATGGTGAAGAGACCCTATCTATCCAGGTCACCAAAACCCCTGACGGCGACACCGTGGGGATCTCCCATGCGGTCAACGCGATGATTGGCGACCTGGAATCTGAGCTTGGAAACAAGGCACAGATGACCACCATCTTTGATCAGGCACCATTTATCGAAGACTCCATCAGCCACCTTGCGCTGGAAGGCGCACTGGGTCTTGGCTTCGCGGTCATCATCATCCTCGTTTTCCTCTTCTCGGTACGCTCCACCCTGGTCACCGCAATCTCTATCCCGCTGTCCTTGCTGGCCACCTTCATTGGCATGAATGTGTTCGGCTACACCCTGAACATGCTCACCCTAGGTGCCCTGACCATCTCCATTGGCCGTGTGGTAGATGACTCGATTGTGGTGATCGAGAACATCAAACGCCACCTTTCCCATGGGGAATCCAAGGCCCAATCCATCCTGCTTGCGGTGAAGGAAGTGGCGGGCGCAATTACCGCCGCAACACTGACCACCGTGGCGGTATTCCTACCCATCGCGATGGTCGGCGGCATGGCCGGCGAGCTGTTCAGTCCCTTCGCCATGACCATGACTATTGCGCTGCTTGCCTCGCTGCTGGTCTCGCTGACCATTGTTCCGGTGCTCGCTTACTGGTTCTTGCCGCACCGTCCCGGCACAGGCACTACCCGCACCGTGCACGTGGCCGAAGACAAGTCCTGGCTGCAGCGACTTTACATACCAGTGCTCAACGGCACCCAGAAGCACCCGGTGATCACCTTGCTTGCATCGGTAGTGATCCTTGCCGGCACCGTGGCGATGACTCCGCTGCTGAATACCAACTTGCTGGGCTCCACCGGCGAGAACTCCATCTCGGTCACCGCAAAAATGCCTTCGGGTACCGCGCTGGGAACCACAGTGAAGGAAGCCGAGAAGGTCGAGGCAAAACTTCAGGACATCGACGGAATCGAAGATATCCAGATGACCGTGGGCAGCGCCAGCGGCTTCGCTGCCATGTTTGCCTCCGGCGCCGATACCGCAAGCTTCACCGTGATCACAAATCCTGATGTGGATCAGGAAGAATTGACCAATACCGTACGCTCGCAAGTTGAGTCGCTGGATCTTTCCAAGGACTTGACGCTCAGTTTCGGTTCCAACTCCTCGGCAATGATGTCCAGCGATGTCACCGTGGAGGTCAAGGCCCCGGATGAGGGGATCCTGCGTGAGGCCACCGACAAGATGCGCCAGGCGCTGGAAGGCACCGAGCATGTCACCGGCGTTAGTGACAATCTCTCGGCAAAACGTGAACAGGTCTCCATTGATATCAATGCAGACAAGGCCGCCGAAGCAGGGCTGACCGAAACCCAGCTCGCCGGAATGGTTGCTTCTCAGGTCTCTGCAGTGCCGGCTGGCACGCTGCGCCTGGACTACACGGATATGACCGTGCAGATCGGTGAAGGCATGGACCTGAACTCGCTGGCTAAGCTGCGCGAACTGCAGATCCCTACCGCCACCGGAATTCTTCAGCTGCAGGATCTGGCCAAGGTGGAACGCACCGAGGTAGTCCAGCAGGTCACCACCTCCAATGGTGAACGCATCGCTACCGTCACGCTGACCCCGGCCGAGAATATGCTCGGCGCGGTCTCCAAAGATGTGACTCAGCGTCTGGAATCGGTGCAGCTTCCCGAAGGAGCCAGCGCCGAAATTGGCGGCGCGGCGACAGAGCAGGCAGACTCCTTCAACCAGCTCTACCTCGCATTGCTGGCTGCCATCGCGATTGTCTACGTGATCATGGTGGCAACCTTCAAGTCATTGATTCAGCCACTGGTTCTGCTGGTTTCCATTCCATTCGCCGCCACCGGCGCCATCGGCCTGCTGCTGATTTCGGGCATCCCGCTGGGTCTGCCCTCGCTGATCGGCATGCTGATGCTGGTAGGCATTGTGGTGACTAACGCAATTGTGCTCATTGACCTGATCAACCAATACCGCAGGGATACCCCCGAGCGCCCTGCGATGCCATTGGAGCAGGCAATTATGCAAGGTGCCCGGCAACGTCTGCGCCCGATTCTGATGACCGCCTTGGCGACCATCTTTGCACTGGTTCCCATGGGACTGGGCCTCACCGGCCAATCCGGGTTCATCTCCCAGCCATTGGCCGTGGTGGTCATTGGCGGCCTGGTGTCCTCGACCTTGCTGACCTTGATTCTGGTTCCAGTGCTCTACCGGTTGGTGGAGTCGCGCAAGGAAAAGCGCGTGTTGAACCGCGCGGCGCGGAAGCACTCTTCCGAGCAGCACACCGCAGCTCAGGATCTTGCCCTGGCCATGGACGGCGCAAGTGCCAAGATCTCCACCGCCCCGGAGGCACAACCTGCTCCAGCAGCGGTAAAGACGTCAGCGAAGCGCGGCGCTGAGCAGGTAGCAGAAAAACCTGCCAAGTACGCAAAGCCAGTTTCAAAGCAACCGGCTAAACCGGCAATTACTGGGGAACAGGTAGTTAATCCGCTCACCGGGCAGATTCCGGTCACCCGCAAGGAACGCCGCGAATTCGAGGAAATGATGAACAAGGCTAACGAAAAGCCCAAGGAGTAATCACTTCGGCTTGTCTGGCAAATGGGTCTGCCACCACTTTTTTAGTGGTGGCAGACCCATTGCTTTTGACGCACGCATCAACGCGGCCCGCTCCCCCTGAAGCACTGCCATGGACGCTTCGCCACGAATGCGGTGCCAGAAAGAATCACTAATTCTCAATTTAAGTTGTGCGCAATTGAATTGTGTGCAATGCTTATTTCATGGCAATAGTCGATGAGATGGTCTGTTTCGCTCTGTACTCCGCAAGCCGGGCAACTACCCGGGCATATACGGAGCTGCTGGCACCATGGAAACTGACATACACCCAGTACCTCGTACTGGTCATTTTGTGGACCGAAGGCACAAAGCCGGTCCGCGAGATAGGCGACATGCTGCA
>DNHA01000218.1:0-2786 GCA_003486025.1 Micrococcaceae bacterium
TTCGATAAGAACACCGCAGACTTGGTGGCACTGATAGACGGCAACCGGGTAACCGGTTTGCGCACCGCCTCAACCACCGCTGTTGGAGTTTCCACTATCGTGCCGCAGCGCGCATTGCGCGTAGGCATTATCGGCTCGGGATTCGAGGCCCGCTCCCACCTCACCGCCTTCTCCCACCTGATGAAGTTCGCAGATATCCGCGTATTCAGCCCCACTGTGGCTAACCGCGAAGCTTTCGCGAAGGAATTCGACGGTGTTTTTGACGCTCCGGCACACGCTGTCAGTTCGGCTCGCGAGGCTGTCGAAGGCGCAGACCTGATCCTCTGCGCTGCCCGCTCGCGCGATGAATCGCCCACCGTGCAAGCCGACTGGGTGGGCGCCAACGCTTCGGTTGTCTCCATCGGATCTACTACCCCGGCCCAACGTGAACTACCCACCGAACTAATTGGCCGGGCAAGCACCATCGTGGTGGACACCTATGAAGAAGTAGTCCATGACAGCGGCGACATGATCGCCGCGCGCGCCGCCGGCATCGATGTAGACGCCGTAGTACTGCCATTGCAAGCTGCGCTGAGTGCTGAGAGCCAGATCGACACCGAGGAGGGGATCAGGATTTACAAGTCCACGGGTTCTGGCCTGCAGGACATTGTTGTCGCTGAGATGCTGCTGAACCGAGCACGCACTGAGGGTGTGGGCACGGTCCTGCCCGTCGGCATCGTTACCAGCCGTAAATAACTGACTTTTAACACACCAACCCAAAAATATGGAGTACCTCATGGTGGATTACACCAAGTCCGAAGCTAGTTCCTGGGCCCGCGAGACTTTCACCGGCACCGTCGCGGTAACCCATCCTTCTTTCACGCCAGATTTTTCTGCAATCAATGAAAACGCAATTCGCCATGACATCCTGCTGCTCAAGGAACGCGGTTATGCCGGATCGCTGATTGTGGCCGAAGCGAATGTGACTCCGGAAGAAAACGCGCGGATCACCGCAATTGCCCGCGAAGCGGCCGGTCCGGACTTCGCGTTGTTCTTCCACGCAATCTTCGGCACCCTGGAAGAGAATATCCACGCCGCAAATCTGGCCGAAGCCGCGGGCGCAGACCGCACGCTGCTTGCGTACCCAGCATCCTTCTGGCCAACAAATTATGATCAGGTGTTCGACTACACCAAGAAGTTCACCGATGAAACGAACATGGCAGCCATGCTCTTCCCGCTGCCAGCGTGGGGATTTGAACGCATCCACCCGGCCGGCATGAGCGTTGAGTTTGTACGCCGTGTACTGGACGCGATGCCAAGCATCGTGGCGATCAAGGCAGAACAAGGTTACCCAGGCATTCCTGGCGTCATGGAGATGTACCACCACTTCCGAGATGAGGTCGTCATCTCCTGCCCCATCGAGTCTGAACTCATCCCTCTGATGTCCGTCCTGGACGTGCAGTTCTCCGGTACTGCGAATACCAACTGGATGGGTGACTACTACCCGCGCGCGTTCGAGCTGGCCCGTACCGGCAAGTGGGAAGAAGCCATGGAACTGTACTGGAAGGTCCAGCCAGCTCGCGCGGCAAACGGCGCAGTCTCCGCGACCTCCACCCCGGGTACCAATATGATCAACCGCACCCAGTGGAAGTACCAGGAATGGCTCTCGGGCTTCAATGGCGGTGCACTGCGTCCACCTGCAGCCAAGCTTCCTGACCGCTTCATGAAGCAGCTACGCGCAAGTCTGGAAGCTTCCGGCCTTCCGGTCACCGACTCACCAGATGAAGAGTTCATGCGCGGACGCGTCTCCGCCTAACAGCCAGCGCACTGCAGCACGACGGTTCATAAGCCCCCTGAGGAAACGCAAACCAGCTCTTTGGATTTGCATACTTCCCCAGGGGGCTTTCAGTGTGTGGCAGCAACACATGGCCCAAGCCGGAATACCGTTTTTGTTTATCCTGATGTGCGTAGCCCAGCGCGCAAAAGGCTCCCGTTGCAGCGAAGTATCGTGAAGATATTTCGCAGCAACGGGAGCCTCAAAGCTCGCTCGGACTATGCGCCATCGATCAGGGGGTCAATCCTCCACACTTTGCAATGATGTTTTTCTTTTCGGCTCTGGTTTGGCAGCGTTCGAACCATCAAAGGTTTCTTCCGCTGCTTGGAAGTGCCTGGACTGCTGATGCAATCCGGCCAACGCGCCAAGCAGGACCCCGATAGGCAGTAACAGCACCAAAAAGATTCCGGACAAGCCCATGCCGGTGGCGATCAGTGTTCCTCCAACTACCCCGCCTGTCGCGGAGCCGAGTCGGCCACCGAATTCAGTGACTCCCATGCCCAAGCCACGCGCGCTCTCCGGGAAGCTCATGGCCGCAAGAACTCCACGAGTTGGCCCAAAAGCACTGGGCAAAATAAATCCGGTAATCCCCAAAATGACTAGCAATGAACCAAAACTTGGTTCACGCGCCATAGAAACCACCAGTGCCATGATCGCGGCCAGACACAAGGCACCACCAATCACCGTGAATCGGGAGCCACGTGCCAGGAGCAACCCCAGCACGATGCTTCCCAGCACGCTGGTGAACCCGTAGAGGCCCACAATGGTGCTGCTTTGCACCGTGTCCAAGCCAGGAACGGGCAACTGCAGTAGCGTAGGCAGATACTGCGCAATGAGCAGCTGAGTGCCCAACGAGAAGAAGCCAAAGATCCACAGCAGCAAAGTGGTGGTCACAAACTTCTTCCCCAGCACCGTGCGAACCGAGACCCGATCTTTTGCCGGAACTTTCACCGGCATAGTCCCAGCCAGCTTC
>DNHA01000218.1:2833-5266 GCA_003486025.1 Micrococcaceae bacterium
ACTACGAAGGCCAGTACAACGATAATCACCAGGGGAATCACGCCGCCAACTATCAGCAGCGCCCGCCATCCTACGGTGGGCAGCAGCAAGCCTGCGAGGGTGGCTCCCACGGTGGTTCCCAGTCCAACACCGGCATAGGCCGCTGCAAGCAGGGCTGCCCGACTACGTGCCGGAACAAGGTCCGCCAGCAAGGTGTTGCCGGAGGCCATCGCGGCACCCATTCCTACACAGCCAAGAAGGCGCCAGATGACAAATTGCGTAAAATCTGCGGACGTACCTCCCAGCGCGGTGGCGGAGCCGAAAATAACGACACTGAGGATGAGAATAGTCTTGCGTCCCACCTCACTGATAAGGCTCCGGAAATAATGGCGCCCAACCCCATCGCGAGGAATCCCACGGCAACGACGAAGGCGATGCCGCCGCCCACCGAAACTCCCCACTCTTTGATGAGCGTGGGGAAAACGTGGCTGACTATCGTCACGTCCATGCCGTCAGTCAACAGCACCAGCGTAATCATCGTGAAGTAGAGCCAGTGGCGTCCGGTCAGACGTTCACGGGGTGCATGCGCAGCAGGCACAACATTCTCAGTGTCGTGATTCATGCCTAGTTCGCCTTATTTGCCGGGATTCGAAAAGAACTGGTCAAGCTTCTCGGTGGGCAGATCGGCATCCGGGCTTCCGGCCAGGTCGGTCAGGTCGCTAGGTTCCCACGAGGCGTCAGCAACCTGCTCAAGGTTCTCGCGTGTCACAAGCACCGAAGGCTCCACAATCTGGTTGATCTTCGGGCCTTCACCCTTCAGTATGCGCAAGGCCACCTCAACGGATACTTCGCCGGTGCGAACTGATGGAGTAGTGGTTCCGAAGTACGGGTACTCGGGATTGGCGAAGGCCCAGGAGGCAAACCCCTGGCTTGAACCGTCATCTGCAATTGGTGGAACGTCCATGCCAGCTTCTTCAAAGGCGTTGCGAATACCAACACCCATGGTTCCGGCCTGCATGACCGCATCAACGCCCGCCGGGTTAGTGGCAAGGAACTTCTGCACCTCAGCCTGCGCGGTGGCCGGCTGGAAGAATCCGGTCACGTTACCAACGACCTTCACATCCGGGCAAGTCTCCAAAATGGCATCCATGCCAATATCGGCCAAGGTGGAGCTTGGAATGCCTGGGATACCGGCAACTCGAAGCACGTCGCCCTTGCCGCCAATGGAACGCATAGTTCCGGCGGTGACTTCGGCAATCGCCAATGGCACATTGCGCGTTACGGTGACGGCATATTCGGAGTCGATAGGCACCTGGGCGGCAACCAATGGGATACCGGCATCAAAGGCCTGTTTTGCCAGTGCAACCGATGGTTCCGGAGCGATTGCCGTATAGATGATGACATCCGGCTTCAGGGCAAGGGCCTCATTGAACTGCTGGAGTTGCAGTGGCACGTTGGATGGATCATCCGGAGCAAATTCGCCCAGCACCTCAACGTCCGCCTTCTTCAAGCTCGCACGAATCGACTCGGACATGGAGGCAATAAAGGGGCTGGCAGGTGGCATCCCCACCACGGCGGCGGGGAAGCCCTCGGTCTTCTTTGATTTGTAGTCGGCCCACGCCGACTTGCGTACCTCGTCCGGATGCAGGGAGTACCCTTCAGCGATTTCTGGCGAGAAATCTTTCAACAGACCGTTGGGATCATTGGCCGCACCTTTGGGAACCGAACCACATGCCCCGTCTGCGACAGGCCCGGATTGGTTGCTTGCTGCCGCACCGTCGGCGGCAGGATCCGCACTGGTGCCTCCCGCACAACCCGTCAATGCCAGGGCACTAATTCCCAGAATCGCTGCCCCAAGCTTTGAGATTCGTGGAATTTTGGTGTTTTTCTGCATATCGAACTCCTCATCGAGTGAAACGCTTCGTAGCGTATCGCATAAGACTAGACACATGCGGTACGGTTCGTCTAGTTTCGAATGTAGCGGGCATCACAAATTTTCACAAAAAGGGGACAATCAGTGACACATCAGCCAGCAGGCCTAGAGCTCAAAGGGGTGAGCAAACGCTTCGGCGCTACACAAGCACTGAGCGACGGCCAGCTCCACCTCCGACCCGGTGAGATTCACACACTCTTGGGCGAAAACGGTTCGGGGAAAAGTACCCTCGTAAAGATCATTGGCGGGGTCCACCGGCCAGATTCGGGAACCCTGACTTTTAACGGCGAACCGGTCTACAGCCGCTCACCCAAACAAGCGGCGGACTTGGGAATCGCTACGGTATTCCAGGAAGTCTTAACCGCCGGGAGTCAAACGGTACTCGACAACGTCTGGCTTGGTTCACACGGTATTTTTCGACACAAATTAAGCCGCACCAAACAGCGCATGCTTGCCCAGGAAGTACTCACCCGCATCGTTCCAAACATTGATTTGGACCAGCCGGCGGGGCAACTTTCACT
>DNHA01000370.1:0-328 GCA_003486025.1 Micrococcaceae bacterium
CTCCCACCGCAAGCTCTACGCATGGTTCATGGGAACGTACCACGCAGGTGTCATCATCACCGCGGGAATGCAGCTCACCCACGGAATGCTCACGGTGTTGGACATTGAATCCTCTGCCATGATCTCCGGAATCGCGGGCCTTGGCCACATGGCATTGACCGCAGGAATGATCTTGCTGTTCATCATGTTGCGCCGCAGTGTTCCGGCCAGCCTGAAGACCGACCAGGATCACAAGCTCAGCGTCTAAGTTTCACCAGATACACCTGTGGGGAAGAGCTTCGGCTCTTCCCCACAGGTGTATCTGCTCAGAGATTGACCGCGTCGCGCT
>DNHA01000370.1:425-6359 GCA_003486025.1 Micrococcaceae bacterium
CGGATGCCTGCAGATCAGTGGATTGCTTCGCCCGAAGAGGCATCACGTCGATGAGCATAAAGGAAAATGGCACCCGGCGATCCGAAGATCAACGGGTGCCAGTTATTCCTGAACCTGTCTTTTTGGCTACAGGCTCTTAGCTAATTTTTTTGCTCGTGCAAACTCCAGCATTTCTTCGCGCTCAACTAGTTTGATGCGGTCGCGGGTGATCTCACCGAAGCGGGTCGACACGGTACCGGCTTCGGCACCGAGAGCCTTTTCTTGCTCGTCCAGGCTCATCCAGCCATCCCAGTCGGCGTAGTCCACGCCGCGGGACTCCAGCAGCTCTTCGATGCTCTGGTTCGAGGACGGGACCGGCAGGNNGTTTGCCAAGTCTTCAAGCAGGTGGTTGATGGTCTCCAAGGCGTCACCCTTGGTGTGGCCAATGAGTCCGATAGGGCCACGCTTGATCCAACCGGTCGCGTACAAGCCATCGATGTGGGTGCCTTCAGCGTTCAAGACCCGGCCTTCAACGTTTGGCAATACACCGCGCTGTCCGTCGTATTCGATGTTCTCTACGGCAGAACCGAAGTAGCCAACTGCACGGTATACGGCCTGTACTGGATACTCGATGAATTCACCGGTGCCCTTAACATTTCCGGTACCGTCCAGTTCGTTGCGTTCAAGCTTCAACCCGGTGACCTTGCCGTCTTCGCCGAGCACCTCAACCGGGGTCTGCAGGAAGTGCAGATGCAGGCGACGTGAAGCGCTAGCGGATTCCTCAGCCTCTTCCTGCTCAATCAGCCAGTTGGTCAGGGTCGAGACCATGGTCTTGGTTTGGTTGCTGGTGCGGATTGCTTCTTCCGAACCTTCGTCGAAGTCAAAGTCTTCTTCGTACAAGACGATGTCTACATCTTTGGAGTGCGATAGTTCGCGAAGCTCCAGCGGAGTGAACTTCACCTGTGCGGGGCCACGGCGGCCGAAGACGTGTACATCGGTGACCGCGGAGCCGTTCAACTGCTCATATATGTGCGCTGGAATTTCGGTCTCCAGCAGCTGGTCAGCATGCTTGGAGAGAATGCGAGCGACGTCCAAAGCTACGTTGCCATTACCGATCACCGCTACTTCTGTGGCGGAAAGATCCCAATCCTTCGGGGCATCCGGGTGCGCGTCGTACCAGGATACGAAGTCTGCGCCACCATGAGAACCGGTAAGTTCAATGCCTGGGATGTTCAGATCGGCATCCTTTTGGGCACCTGTGGAGATAATGACCGCGTCATAGCGCTCGTGCAATTCGTCAAGGGTGATGTCCCGGCCCAATCCAACGTTTCCGTAGAAGTTGATCCAGTCGTTGTTCAGCACCTTATGCAGGGCGTTGATAATGCCCTTAATGCGTGGGTGGTCCGGGGATACGCCGTAACGAATCAGGCCGAACGGGGTAGGCAGCTCATCGAAGAGGTCTACCTTCAGCGACAGTTTGCCAGAAGAAACTGGCTCGCTCTTATTGAGCATGTCCGCGGCGTAGATGCCTGCGGGACCGGCCCCGACAATGGCAACGCGCAGGGCGCGGGCGGTCAAATGTTCAGGTACGTGAACTTCACTCATCAAACAACATCTACTTTCTTAGTCAGCGAATGAGACCGACGCTGTGACGTCGACCGTGTCCAGTGGCTGAAGCTCAACCAACTGCGTTGAAGCTTCAGGAGCTAGACGTACAACGTCACCAATTACGATGACGGCCGGATTCGCCACGGCGGCCTTACGGGCGCGCACTACAATCTCCTCTAGCGTACCGATAGTTGTCCGCTGCGTCTGTGAGTAACCTCGCTCTACTATCCCAATTGGCGTACTTAACGGTAAACCCCGGGTAAGTAATGTCTCAACAATTTGCGGCAAATTCGACACCCCCATGAGCACTACCAGGGTGTGGTCGGCGCGTAGCGGAACGTCGCTAAGATCCTCATGTCCACTGATGACGGTAAAACCGGCGGCGATTCCTCGGTGGGTTACCGGAATTCCGGCTGCGGCCGGCACAGAAATGGAACTGGTAATTCCGGGGATGACGCGCGTAGCGATCCCATGTTCCGCGGCGAAGATCATTTCTTCGCCACCACGCCCGAGCACGAAGGGATCCCCACCTTTTAAGCGGACCACGTCCAACCCCTGAGAAGCATATTTGACTAGGAGGTCATTGATCTCATCTTGTGTTTTTACGTGGCAACCCGGAGCCTTTCCCACATCAATAACTTTGACTTCGTCACGCAGCTCCTCCAGCAATGCAATGGGTCCAAGCCGGTCCGCAAGCACCACATCCGCGGCAACCAGAGCCTTGTAGCCAGCAACCGTGATCAGCTCCGGATCGCCCGGTCCGCCCCCAATGAGCGTGATTTTTCCTTTAGACATTTTTTCCTCCTGTGCGGTTAATGCCCCTGTCGCGCAAAAGCTTGCGTTCCACGGGTGCAAAACATAAAAGTTCAATCAAGACGCCAACAAGCAAAATAACAAGTATGACTAAAATCACTAAAGGTAAATCTGCGAGGTCCCGTCCGCGTTGGAGCAACGAGCCCACACCGAGGGCGAGCGACCCGCCCACCGCAATCAATTCGGCGGCCATCAAGGAGCGCCAGGCGAAGGCCCAGCCTTGACGCAACCCGGCCACGTAGCCTGGTAGCGCAGCAGGCAGTTCAACATGCCAAATATGCTGGCGCTTATCTGCGCCCAGGACTTGGGATAGCGCCCGGTACTGGGGCGGGATCAGGTCAATGCCAGAAAGCAGTCCATTGATAATCGAGGGCACCGCACCAAGGAGGAGCACCATATAGATGGTTGCGTTGCTCAGCCCGAACAAAATGATCGCGGCCGGTACCCACGCGATGGATGGCAGTACCTGCATCGCTGAAATCAGTGGCCCTAGTCCCTGACGCAGTAAGGGCTGATGCGCCAGCAGCAAGGCGATGGGTGTTGCGAGCAGCACCGCTAGCAAAAATCCGGACAGCGCCCGAAAAAGCGAGGTGCCTACCGCACCGAGAAGGGATCCGTTGGCCAACATGTCTGGCAGCTTTGCCACGATGGCTCCGGGTCCAGGGAATAGGTCCGAGCGGATGGGAACAGCCCAGGAAGCAATCTGCCACAGGCTCAGGAGCACGATGACGGTGAGAACCGGTGCGAGGACCGAGTCAAGTGAAGTCTTTGGCAGCCGCAACTTGTCGGCCTTGACCGCCGGTGGACTAGCCTGCTGTGCTAGTGCGCTCATGTTTTCGTTGCTCCTTTCTGAGGATTGTTGTCAGTTCGTCGGCCAAAGCCGCCGCCTGAGCTGGATCGTTTCGCAGTTGCGCCGAGATCCGCCGCGTTTCAAGGATTCGCCCCGGGTGGGAAGACAGCACCAAAATACGTCCAGCGAGCCGAATCGCTTCGCGGACATTGTGGGTGACGAAGATGATGGTTTTGCCCGTCTGTTGCCAGAGGCTGTGCAGCTCTTCATGCAGCATGTCGCGGGTAATCGCATCAAGTGCCGCCAAGGGCTCGTCCATCAGCAACACCTGGCGGTCTTGAGCCAAGGATCTAGCCAAGGCCACTCTTTGGCGCATCCCGCCGGAGAGCTCATGAGGTTTTTTCTCTCCCGCGTTCCCCAACTGAACTAGGTTGAGCAACTGCGCTACTCGCGCATCACGGATGTCGGCCGGGTATCCCCCGAGTTTTAATGCAAGCGAAATATTATCGGCCGCGCTCAGCCATGGAAGCAGGTTTGCATCTTGGAACATGAAGGCCGCCCCATCCTGTGGAACTTCAAGCCACCCCGAGGTGGGTTGCAGCAGCCCAGCAATCATGTTCAGCAACGAGGATTTACCGCATCCTGAAGCACCCAGCACGGCAACGAACTCGCCATCGTCAATCTGTGCGGTGAGCGAATCGATCACCAGATCGGTTCCTGGATAGCTCAGTGAGACTTCGTGCAGTTCTACTCCCATGGACGTTGTCCAATCCATTGGCCGTTCACAATGTTTGCTACCTCGCCAGGCTTTCCAATGCCCACCGCGGACTGATGCGCGACCAGAGTTTGGAAGGTGCTTTCCAGCGGGATTTCGTCGAAGCTCACCTGGCCCAGCGCTGCATCGATGACCTCGTCAGGGAGGCTGCTCCCATTGATCTTCTTCAGTGCAGCTTGCACCGCATGCAGCCGTTCGGCGGCACTAGCCGAATTGAGCCAATGAATAGACTGCGCGTTGGCCGCCACAAGCTTCGCAACGCTCTGCGGGTGTGCGGCCAAGAAATCCTGGCTGACGACTAAGACCGTGGTGGGGAACTTGCCATTGGGCCACAACGAAGATTCATTGATCAACCGGTGGGCCCCGTGTTCCTTGACCAGCAAGGAGGCGTGAGGTTCCGGCAACCAGGCCCCGTCGATGGCTTGACGGGCAAATAATTGCGGCACCGTACCATTTGAACTAGGGGTCACAGTCACTTGCTCGGCCAGTCCTTGGTCCAAGAGATAATGACGCAATGCCACGTCCTGGGTTCCGCCGAATTGCGGCGTTGCCAGCTCGGTTCCCCGCAAATCTTCAATGCTTCTAATTTCCTTGGAGACCACTAAACTCGCTCCCCCGTTGGTCACCCCTGCCACGATTTTTAATGACTTTCCCGCGCTGGACAGGTAGCTGGTCAACGCCGGTGACGGGCCAAGATAAGCCGCGTCCAGCGCCCCGCTATTGAGCGCTTCGATTGCTGCCGGACCTGCGTTGAAAATTTGAGTTTCCAACTGCGTATTGTCAGTTTTGAGGGCAGATTCCAGAAAGCCTTGGTGGTCCGCGACGAGCGCCGGAGCGTGGGTGACGTTGGCAAAGTATCCCAGGCGAAGTTCCTTCGCTACGCTTGTCGCCGAGACCTTTGCCTCTGCCTCGCCTAAGGGCGGAACAAATGCGGTACCCACGGCAAAAGTTGCCAAGAGCACGACAGCCCACAGCACCGCCCTTCGTGCCCGGGAGTTAGCAGCTGCCGCAGTAGCGGTGAACCGCTGTCGTTCTGAGGACTGTGGATCAGGCGGCGGCATTCTGAGCCTCAATAATTCCCGCAGCTAAGGTGGCACCGCTGTTGGGGTCAATGAGCAAGAAGGAACCTGCGGTACGTGAATTCTGGTACTCGTCCACGGCCAGAGCCGCGGAGCTACGCACGGTGATGCGGGCCAAATCATTGAGCTGCAATTCGGTGGCCGCACTACGGGAGAAATCAACCACGTTGATCACGTGCTCAAGGCTTTGAACCTTCGCCCGAGCAACCTTGGTGCCGTGTTTGATGAGCACCAGCTGACCGGCGGTGATCTTCGTCGGGGACAGCACACAAATATTTGCTTTGATCTCGCGAACAGGCACCCGCGGCTCCCCCGCAATGATGGCGTCGCCACGGGCAACATCGATCTCACCGTTTAGTTCCACAAGCACCGCTTCTCCAGTTAGCGCCGTGGCCACTTCGCCGTGTGAATTGCGAATGGACTTGATGGTGCTGGTTGCTGGCAGTCCATTGGAGATGATCTGGACGGTGTCGCCCACACTCAACTGTCCGTCGGCTAGCGTGCCGGAATACCCGCGGAAGTCGCGATACTCTTCAACAGCAAGTCCAGGAGCCAGCGCACCTTGTGGCCGGATGACATACTGCACATCAAGACGAGCCGTCCCTTGCCCGCGTTCGGGTTCAAAGGCTTCCAGCAGCCCGAGCAACGTCGGCCCGGCATACCAGTCACTTAGCGCCGAGGCATCAACGATGTTGTCGCCATTCAACGCCGACACGGGAATGACTGCGGTGCGCTTGATACCCAATTCGGCAGCGACATCCAGAACTTGGGTTTCAATCTCACTGAAGCGTTGCTCATTCCAGTCCACGAGGTCCATTTTGTTCACGGCTATCACCAGTTGCGGCACCCGCAGTAGGGAAAGCACTCCGAGGTGGCGGCGGGTTTGCTCC
>DNHA01000370.1:6372-6522 GCA_003486025.1 Micrococcaceae bacterium
CTCCAGTACTCCGTGTCGCGCGTCCACCAGCACAATCGCGGCATCTGCGGTAGAAGCACCGGTGACAGTATTGCGGGTGTACTGCACATGCCCCGGGCAGTCGGCCAGGATGAAGGAACGGTTGGAGGTGGAGAAATAGCGGTAGGCCAC
>DNHA01000263.1 GCA_003486025.1 Micrococcaceae bacterium
ACGGAATTAGAAGCCAGCATGGGCCATCACCGTCGCGCGCACACCACAGCCGAGGATGCAGGACTCATGGCACAACAAGCTGGCGTGCAAAATTTGGCACTACACCATTTGGTGCCTGCTGGTTCGCCTCCTGAAGTTTGGCAGCAAGCAAAAAAGAAATTTCAAGGTCCCTTACACGTACCCAGAGATGGCGATTGGTTCAGCATTGCTGACGGTATCGTGACGCGTTACGAACGTAAATAATCAGTGACTCGCCGTTGCCGTCAGAACCAGCGCAAGTGAAGCACATTTTGATCCATAAAATCATGGGGTCTTCAAAACCTGTGGATTTAGATCCCTAATATCTTGGCTTCCACATTCGATACATCGAACAGTGAGGTTCCTTGTGACCGTTGCTTGCCACTGTTCAGGAAACCGCGGCGATAGCCCGCAGCGTGATTCGCTTCTAGCCGGCCAGCCGTTCCGGCGCAGTCTCCCTGCGGCGCTTAGCTTTGAGACCGGCGGTATCGACGGTCAACGTCATCCAAAGCTCGTCCAGGGAGATGTTCAGGACGCCCGCGATAGTCGCAATGGTGGCGAACGCCGGAGTGGCGATGCGTCCGGATTCGATTTTGCGTAGCGTTTCCGGAGAGATTCCCGCATCAAAGGCTACGTCAACCATGGTGCGTTCGGCACGTGCAGTTCGCAACAGGGCACCGAGTCGCTCGCCGCGCTGGAGCTCCATGAGAGTGAGGGGTAATCTGACCATAAAATCAATTATAGTACCGGTATAGTATGAACGGTATTATTATTGGTTTATCGAAGGGTTGCTCATGATTGAAATTCTAAATTCCAAAGATGCCGAACGCGCCCAGGTTACCGGCGCATTGGTGGGAAAGATTCTGCAGACGCTGCGCGAGCGTGCGACGGTAGGCACCAATTTGCTGGAAATTGATGCCTGGGCCAAGGAAATGATCCTCGGTGCCGGCGCGGTATCCTGCTACGTGGATTACGCACCTTCCTTTGGACGTGGTCCATTTGGCCATTACATCTGCACGGCGGTCAATGATGCCGTATTGCACGGATTGCCCCACGATTATGTGCTGGCAGACGGCGACCTGCTGACCCTTGACCTTGCGATTACCAAGGACGGGATCTCCGCAGACGCCGCGATCAGCTTTGTCGTTGGAGTATCCAAAGATCAGGAAAGTGAAAAACTGATCGACGCCACCAAACGCGCCTTGGCAGCCGGGATCGAAGCGGCTAGGCCAGGAAATAAAGTTGGCGATATCTCCTACGCCATCGGCGCAGTCCTACGCGATGCAGGCTATCCAATTAATACCGAATTTGGCGGACACGGCATCGGCTCCACCATGCATCAAGATCCGCATATCTCCAACACCGGACGCCCAAACCGTGGCTACAAGCTAGTTCCCGGACTGATGCTTGCCTTAGAACCATGGGTGATGACCGATACCGCGAAGCTCGTCACGGATCCAGATGGTTGGACGTTACGCAGCGCCACGGGATGCCGCACTGCACATACCGAACACACCGTCTTGATCACCGAGGGTGATGCCCAAATCATGACCCTTCCGCCTGTCGACTAGGAATTTACTGGCTTTCCTGCCTCGCTGTTTCGGCCCGCTCGGCAACAATTGCATTCGCAACGCTGGAGTTATCCGGCGCAAAGGCGTACAGCTTGCCGGCATCCTGGTGCACCCACCAACGTCCGCACAGCGTGGTGGTGCGCTGCTCAGCATCCTGCGGCCACCAGTCAGCTTCGAGGGTGCGGAAGGTGACAAAATTGTCCGCGGTCAGATTCTTGGTGCGCGGATCTGCGGCATAACCCTTCTTCAATTCCTTGTCGCTAGGCACTCCCACCAGCTTGAGTGTTTTGCAGCTTTCAGAAGATAATTCTCCCGCGTAGTCCATGGTGAAGATGCGCTCGTCTCCGGTACTGCGCTGTTCCAACTTCACATCCGTACCGCCAGCGGGAACCCATTTCGGAAGCAATCCGGAGGCCACACCTTCCTCAGAAGTTTTGGCGCTTTTGGACGCGGACTGCTCATACTTGTCCTGCGCTAAATCGGCAACATTGCAACCGGAAAGCAGTAACGCGCTTGGAACCATCACGGCGAGCATTGAAAGGTACTTTTTCTTCATCATGACTTTAAATCTAGTCAGCAATCTTTCGATTGGCTTCAGCTCAGAGGGCGAACTCTGCGCGCGCTAAGTGCACCCACAGGATGAGTGCCGAATGCTACCAACAGCTCAGGCCGACCAGCTTCCCCACTCGCTGGGAAAACGGATCGGCCTGAGTTGGCTTTAGCTAGGCCTTAGACCTGGCCTCCGTGACGCGAGACCACGTCACGCGCTAGCGACTTGCCAAACTTGGTGTGTTCGGCCAGTGCAGCTAGCGCGGCTGCAACGTCCCGGGCGGCTAAAGCTTCGGTCAGCTGGACCACATAGCTGTGATCCAGCTGGCGGGCCCACTCTTCACCGGTGAACGCCTGACGCCACACGGTGCCGATACCCAGACGGCGGTACGAGTCGATCAGCTGCGAAGATCCTGCAACTCCGACCAACGCATCATGGTAAGCAACATTGAGCGCGAGGAAAGCGTCAAGATCTGCAGCCGAATCCTGGCGCAGGGTACCTAGTTTCTCGGTTATCTCACGCAGCTGCGCAACGGTCTCATCGGTGAGCTTGGAAAGGTGCACGGCAATCACGCCAGATTCAATAGTTGCCCGTGAATCGTAGGCGGAGTCGGTGAGCTCTGCGGTAATAGGCTTGGGCTGGTACTTACCGCCCTCGGTACGGAAGACCAGGTGCTCGCTTTCCAACTTCACCAAGGCAATGGCGACATGGTCTACGTCCGTACGGGAAGCGGCAGCAATGGCATCAAGGTCCAGGTCTTCACCCAGCGGGCTGGTGCGTAGCAATACCCAGGTGCGGGTTGCCTGGTAGGCGGCAAGTTCCTTAGTCGGTTCCAATCGCCCCATGGTTCCACGGTAGTAGGCAAGCGGTTCTCGGTCGTGCGCCTCGGAATGGGTAACTAAACCGAGGAACACGGTGTGAGTTCCGCCGGTAGGAGTTTCGGCGACCTTGCATACGATAGTGGCCAGTGCCCCATCGATCAGCGGCACTCCCTCGGGAGATAAGGTGTGCGCAACGGTGGCAAACTTATCTTCACCTTTACGTCCAAAGTGGAAGGCCAATGCCCCCTGATCTTCAGCGAGGATATTGATCCCGAAGACTCCTGCTTCAACCACGCGGTCGTGAGTGCTGCTGGAGCGGTTCAGGCAGGCAAGCATCATCGGCGGATCCATGGACAGCGACGAAACGGCAGATGCCGTGGTGCCGTAGAGCTGTCCGTCGACCGCCGTGGTGATCACGGTGACGCCGGAGGCGAAATGCCCCACGACGTTGCGGAAGACGTTCTGATCTACGGGCTGTACGTTCTCAATTTTTGATGCGGTATTCATGAGTACTGCTCCTGAGGAATCAAGGTGAAATTTTTGCTGGGATCAAGAGTTTCAAAAAGTTTTTCGAGGTTTGCGGCCGCCCCGAGGTTATTTAACTGTTCACGCAACGCATTGCTGCGTTCAATAAGTTGCGGTGTGCCAAACGCAAGATTCTGCGCGAACTTTTCATCTATGGCTTCTTGGCTCAGTGCGGTGCGCAAGATATTGCCATCCGGATGCTCAACCCGCACGTGCTTGATGCTTCCGTCTTTCAAACGCGCGGTGACTTCAGCCGTCAAACGCTGGTTGTTTGGAAGCGTGCCAGCTAGCTCGATACGTCCCAGCAGGTTAGTCAGCCGCGGATCAGCGAGCGCCTTGGCTGTCAGATGCTCGGGACGCACCGTGCCGTGCAACAAGGCCACCGCAGCGGTGAGGTGGATGGAGAACAACGCGGCTGTGGTGCGCGTTTCCCCGTCCTTGAACCGGGCGCCGACAAATCCATTCAGGGTTCGCTCGGTGACATGCACGCTCAGGCATTCAACGTCCTCGGCACGCACCGAATGCTTGGTAACCAGTTCGGCGCAGGCCTGCAGCGAAGGCTGGGCCGCGCGGCATGAAGCAAATGGTTTGATGGTGCAGTCCCCGTGGAAACTTTCACCTAAACCCTGGAGCGCGAGCAACGGATCAGGATCCGTGGTGAATACCTCGAAGTATCCATGCTTCCCGGTCAACGGATCTTGTGCTCCACGCATGCCGGCGCCAGCAAGCTGAGCTGCGTTGATTCCGGCCCTGGCGGCGAAGGCCATGGGGAGCTTGAAGCTATTTTCCCCGTCAAAGATCGCCGCCACGGATCCGGCCGCCTGGTTCACCGCGATGCCTACCGCATGACGGGTAGTCTCGTGGTCCAACCCCAGCAACCGCGAAGCAATCAGGCTTGCGCCGATCACATTAACCGTTCCGGTGTTGTCCTGGCCGGAATACACGTCGAAACCACCAGCTACCGCGAGGCGTGCGGTGAGGTCATCGCCTACGGCCAGCGCGGTGATGACCTCGGCGCCACTGGCTCCGGTGGACTGCCCTAAAGCGAGAGCCACCGGGACCGTGGTGCCGGAAATGTGCGCCGCGACGGTTCTTCCGCCCGGCCCATCGGCCTCGACC
>DNHA01000063.1:0-2103 GCA_003486025.1 Micrococcaceae bacterium
GCGGCACGCTTTCCTCGGTATATCTGGTTAGCTATCTAGCATTTGGGCTACCGACACTCATCGCCGGACTGCTGATCCCGGGCTTCGGATTGAAGAATGTCACTTACGGCTATGCCGGTTTTGTCGTGCTCTTATCTCTGATTGCCGTGGCACTGATCGCAGGGACTTCGCGGCAGAATCGTCGCACTTCACAGCGTTAGTGGTGAAAAACAAGCGTAAATGTTTCATGTGAAACACTTACGCTTGTTTTCAATATAAAAACTACTTGCGCTTTCGCTTCGTCTCCACGATCTCGGTATCGAGAATATCCGGGTCATCCAGCTCCAGCTGCCCCGCTGAGACGGTATCGATTCCTTCGAAGGCCACCGCCGCGTTTTCAATAACCTTCTTCGCAAGATAGCGGTTGCCCGCTCCGCCGATTACCGCTCCAACGCCAAAAGGAACTAGGCGTCCAAGCATACTGACGCCTTGGGTACCGACCATCTTGCGGAGGAATTTTTTCTGCAGGCTCTTCTGCGCTGTCGCCATCAGGCTGGTGGGTTTATGCGATCCAAAAGATCGCGCCCAGCCCTGCACCGGTCCGGAGCCTCGTCCCGCCGCTTGACTTGTCAAAGCGGAGATCATCGAGCTGCCTTCCTCGCCCATCAGCACGCCCATGACCAGCAGGCGAGATCTGTCGGGGTCATCGATGGCGATACCGTGCAGCTCAGCCAAGGACTGCGCATAGAGCGCAGAAGCCTCTAAAAAGCCAATAGTGGCAGCCAAGGAGAGCCCCAGCGCCACCGCGGTTCCAACCGCTGGTACGGCAGCTGTACCGCCGACGGCAGCACCTGAACCTGTAACAACGACCAAGTAGTCGCGCTCCACGATCTTTGCCAGCTCTGCGGCTGAGGCCTGCGGATGCTTGGCGCGTAAACGTTTGAGGTACGCCAGCACCAATGGTCTTTGTACACCAACGCCCCGCATGATGGCGTCTTGAACGGCCGAGCGCGGTTTGCCGCTCGAATCAATAAATGTCATCGAAATGGGATCTTTGCTCATGATGTACCCAGACTAGTGGCTCGAGCCTGATAGTTCCCGAGAAAATGCCGGATTTTCACCGCAAAATTATTGAATCTCTACTCCTGCATATTTTCCCTTGAATCGTCCGGACCACGGTGCAAGAGTTGGTTTATGAAGAATGCACAGGCCAAACGCTACAATCAGGCACTAGATAAGGCTGGAATGGGTGAACGCCCGTTGGCCTTGCTCGATTTAGAAGCGTTCGATAATAACTTGATCGCCCTACGCGAAAGGGCGCAAAACCTACCTATTCGAGTGGCTTCCAAGTCCCTCAGGGTCCGTTGTGCACTAGACCGGGTTCTACAGCAACCTGGGTTCAAGGGCGTTTTATGCTTCACACTTGCCGAGGCACTCTGGTTGGCAAGCCATGGCTACAAGGACCTGGTTGTGGCTTACCCGCAGGCGGATCCAGCCGCCATCAGCCGGTGGGCAGCCAGCGAACAAGCACGACAAGAGATCACAGTCATGATCGACGATACCGACCAATTAGACTTGATCGACAAGATCGCCGTAGGGCATCAGGAATTGAAGGTAGCCCTAGAGCTTGACGCTTCCTACTACCCCACTGCTACCTTCCGGTTGGGCGCTGCCCGTTCGCCGTTGCATGCTCCTGAGGATGTAGCCGCGTTGGCACGGCAAGTAGTTAAGCGCAGGGGTTTCAAAGTTGATGGACTGATGGGCTACGAAGCGCAGATCGCTTCGGTTCCCGATGGCGGTTTTGGACTCAAAGCTGTGCTCGCTCGCAGCATCCGTAGACGCAGTTCCGCTGAACTGGATGAGCGGCGCGGGGAAACGATCAGGCTGGTCAACGAGGTGGCGAATCTTCGGTTCGTTAACGCTGGCGGTACCGGTTCTATTGAAACTTCCATACAGGAGAACGCGATTACCGAAGTGGCTGCCGGCTCTGGACTCTTCGCCCCGGCGCTGTTCGATTCCTTTAGATCCTTTCGGCCGGTACCCGCCCTATATTTAGGTTTTAGCGTCGTGCGTCGTCCCGAACCCGATGTCGTCACCATTCTTGGTGGCGGCTGGGTAGCTTCC
>DNHA01000063.1:2183-4464 GCA_003486025.1 Micrococcaceae bacterium
GATGGAAGCCGCTGGCGAGGTGCAGACCCCCTTAAAGGGTGCGGCCGCCAGCAAACTCAAGATTGGCGACACGATCTGGTTACGCCACGCCAAAGCCGGCGAACCGGCCGAACGGGTCAATCGGCTAGCGGTCTATTCAAAAGGACAGATAGTTGATGATTGGCCTACCTACCGCGGCGAGGGAAAGGCGTTCTTGTGAGGCGCTTCGCCAACTTTTCGCGTACCGTTACCGCGACTCCCGCCCAGTGGCATAGCATCTCGGATCCGGGGCAGCTTCCGCAGATTCTTAGCTCTGCCGCAGATCAAGGATTGACGGTTCGTACCGTCGGCGCCGGTCATTCTTTTACTCCATTGGTGCAAACCAATGGAGTACTACTGAGTCTTGATGGTTTTCAAGGAATCGAGGAAGTCGATGCATTAACCCATGAAGTCACCTTCCTGGCTGGTACCCGCTTATGGCAGATTCCACGTCTGCTTGAACCATTTAATCTGGCTCTTGAAAACATGGGTGACATCAATCGGCAATCCGTTGCTGGTGCTATTAGCACCTCAACGCACGGGACTGGTCTTAGTTTCACTGGTTTCAGTGGTGCCGTCACAGGGATTCGTATCATGCTCGCCGATGGGACTCATCAGCGCGCTTCAGCGACGGAAAACCCCGAACTTTTTCACGCCGCCAGGGTAGGTCTTGGTGCACTGGGCGTGATCACACATGTCAGGTTGCGTTGTGTCCCGGATTTCCTCCTGCATGCGGCAGAACGGGTGGAAGACATCGAGCAGATAGCCCAAAGCTTTATCGATCGTTCCAAACAGAACGACCACGTGGAATTTTTCTGGTTCCCTGGCACTAAACGGGCGATTGTCAAAACTAATACTCGTTTAGCAGCAAGCAGCACCCTGCCAAAAATGAATCCGTTCTCCCGGTGGGTCAACGATGAACTGGTCTCAAATGGCGCCCTGCAAGGAATTAGCACCCTCGGCGCGTTACGCCCGCAGTGGATCCCCCGACTGAACCGGCTTGCTACCGCGGTACTTTCAAATAGGGAGTACACCGACCGCTGGGACAGGGTGTTCACCTCGCCCCGGCGCGTTCGTTTCACCGAGATGGAATACGCTATTCCTCTGGAGAACTTCACTTCGGCTTTCGCCCAACTACGCTCGTATTTGGATAGTGTTCCCGCTCAGGTGGTATTTCCCGTAGAGGTTCGAACCGCGGCCGCAGATGACACCTGGTTGGGCACCGCCAGCGGAAGAGACAGCGCATATATTGCAGTGCACCAATATATCCATGATGACGTTCCACAGTACTTTCCCGCGGTGGAGAAGATACTGCGCGACTCTGACGGGCGCCCCCATTGGGGCAAAGTGCATTCTCTGGGCGCAGCAGATTTATCTGCGTGCTATCCGCGTTTTGGTGATTTTCAAATTGTACGTGCTGCAGTTGACCCTAGAGGTTTATTCCTCAATACGTATCTTAGACGGTTGCTAGTGGGCGAAGCCTAGAACTGAACGTCGGTCCAAATTAGTGCAGGGGCAGGATTATTAAGCTGTGCTGGGCCGTCCACCGATTGAGCCTGTGCCGGCTCCCGATCGCCGATATGCCCCTGCCCAAGTACTTGCCAAGCCGAGCTTGGAACCAGGTAATTTCCCGAATCACTGATGGCTTCCGGACGATCTATCTGTTTCAGTAAAGCATCGCGAGCCGTCAAGGTGGATGGCTGCTGGCCTAATGCTCCGGCGACAATGTACGGCGCATTCCCGACACCATCAATTTTCTTGGACTGGTCGTCGCGCAGGTACTTTTTACCGTGNNGTACTTTTTACCATTTAGATAATCATCAACCACACGCAGTTGGTCCAGTTCTCGTGATTCGGAGAATGAGTATCCACCGAAGTTGTCGTCGGTTTGGACCGCGATCAGGTGGACCTGCTTGCCACGATACTCAATGGGAATATCCCAGAGGCCACTACTCATTACAGGAATTGATGTTGCTAACGCGCCACTGAGCCCAGAGTCATCAAGGCGGCTCTCGGGCATTTGGTCCCATTTGAATTCCGAGACGCTGGTGACCTGGCCGGGGTTGATCTGATATTTGGAGAGCACTATGACGGATCCTTGGCCCTCAAAATCAGCTTGCCCCCAAGCATCTTCGGGGCCACCCACGATTCGATCCCCATTCAGATCAGCTCCGCTGGGCTTGCCCTTGGACCCTGCAGCTAAGTACACATAGTCGTACTCGACATCCACACGCGTATCATCCGGGTTATTGAGATAGCGATC
>DNHA01000063.1:4472-4630 GCA_003486025.1 Micrococcaceae bacterium
TCATTTGCGTCCATACCGGTCAAGACCACAACATCAGCATTGGCGGCGGTGATGTTAGCGGCCACGAGCGCCGCTTGCCTGTCATTGCCCTGCAAGAGATCGGTGGCTAGTTGCCCGTCAGCTTCGCGGGAAATCTGCGTATCTATGGTTGCGATGCG
>DNHA01000137.1 GCA_003486025.1 Micrococcaceae bacterium
TTATCGAAGGCGCCGTTCGCGACCTGACCGCAATTACCGGTCAGAAGCCAGTGGTTACCAAGGCTCGCAAGTCGATCGCACAGTTCAAGCTGCGCGAAGGCATGCCAATTGGTACTCACACCACCTTGCGTAATGATCGCATGTGGGAATTCGTTGATCGTTTGATCACCCTGGCACTGCCTCGTATCCGCGACTTCCGCGGTCTGAGCGACCGTCAGTTCGATGGCAATGGCAACTACACTTTCGGTCTGACCGAACAGTCGATGTTCCATGAAATCGATCAGGACAAGATCGATCGCGTGCGCGGTATGGACATCACTGTGGTGACCACCGCCAAATCTGACGATGAAGGCCGTGCCTTGCTCAAGGCTCTGGGCTTCCCGTTCAAGACCTCCAACTAATCTCACTACGTTACAGGTCCGCTAAGGAAACCGTAACGAGGAAGGGCTGAAGCCCACATGTCTATGACAGATCCAGTCGCAGATATGCTGACTCGACTGCGTAACGCTAACTCGGCATACCACGACACTGTGTCGATGCCATCGAGCAAGCTCAAAGTACGCATTGCTAACATCCTCAAGGAACAGGGCTACATTGCCTCGTTCGAGGAAGTTGCAGCAGAAGTCGGCAAGACGCTGACCATCAACCTGAAGTTCGGCCCATCGCGTGAGCGTTCAATCGCTGGCGTACGCCGTATCTCCAAGCCAGGCTTGCGTGTATACGCAAAGTCCACCAACTTGCCTCACGTGCTCGGTGGTCTTGGTATCGCAATCCTGTCCACCTCCTCCGGTCTGCTTACTGACCGTCAGGCTGCAAAGAAGGGCGTAGGTGGGGAAGTCCTCGCCTACGTCTGGTAACGGAAAGGGAGCAACAGACAATGTCACGTATTGGACGTCTTCCGATTACCGTCCCAGCAAACGTTGAGATGAATGTGGATGGCCAGAAGGTCACCGCTAAGGGCCCGAAGGGTGAGCTTTCGCTCATCGTTACGGCTCCAATCACCGTAGCCAAGGATGAGAACACCGTTACCGTGTCCCGCCCGAACGACAACCGCGATTCGCGTTCGTTGCACGGCTTGAACCGCACCTTGATCAGCAACATGATCACCGGTGTGACCGAGGGATACGAAAAGAAGCTTGAAATCCACGGTACCGGTTACCGTGTGGTTGCTAAGGGCACCAGCCTGGAGTTCGCTCTTGGCTTCTCGCACCCAGTTAGCGTCACGGCTCCTGAGGGAATCACCTTTACCGTCGAGGGCAATAACAAAATCACCATCGCTGGTATTGATAAGCAGCACGTCGGTGAAGTTGCCGCTAACATCCGCAAGCTGCGCAAGACCGAGCCTTACAAGGGCAAGGGCATTCGCTACGCTGGCGAGATCATCCGCCGCAAGGTCGGAAAGGCTGGTAAATAATTATGGCTATCGGAATCAAGGGCAAGAGCCGCTCCGCTTCACGCGGACGTCGCCACATCCGTGTGCGCAAGCGCATCGTTGGTACCTCGGTACGCCCACGCCTGGTCATCAACCGCTCGGCTCGTCACATGTTCGTACAGATCGTGGACGATTCACAGGGTCTTACCCTGGCCAGCGCTTCGACCATGGAAGCAGATCTTCGCGCAAGCGATGCAGACAAGACCGCAAAGTCCAAGCGCGTGGGTGAGCTCGTTGCCGAGCGCGCCAAGGCTGCTGGGATTGAAGCAGTTGTCTTCGACCGCGGTGGCAACCGCTACCACGGTCGCGTGGCAGCTATTGCTGACGGCGCACGTGAAGGTGGGCTGGCACTGTGAGCGAAGCTACTAACAAGAAGGAAACTCAGGTGTCTGAAGCTACTGAAGCAGCCTCGACCGCTGCAGCTCCTGCCACGGAAAAGACCGGCGCCGCTCGCGGCGAAGGACGTGGACGTGGTGGAGAAGGCCGTGGCCGTGGCGAGGGTCGTGGCCGTGGCCGCGATTCGAAGGACAGCCGCAACGACGACAAGGACAAGTTCCTTGAGCGCGTTGTAGCTATCAACCGCGTATCCAAGGTCGTCAAGGGTGGTCGTCGCTTTAGCTTCACCGCACTTGTCGTTGTAGGCGACGGCGACGGAATGGTCGGCGTTGGCTACGGTAAGGCCAAGGAAGTTCCAGCAGCTATCGCCAAGGGCGTTGAAGAGGCTAAGAAGTCCTTCTTCCGCGTTCCACGCGTTGGCGGAACCATCCCACACCTGGTCAAGGGTGAGGCCGCCGCTGGCGTCGTCTTGCTCCGTCCAGCATCCCCGGGTACCGGCGTTATCGCCGGCGGTCCGGTGCGTGCCGTGTTGGAATGTGCTGGTATCCAGGACATCCTTTCGAAGTCGATGGGTTCAAGCAACCAGATCAACATCGTCAAGGGCACCATTGCCGCGCTGAAGGGTCTCGAAGAGCCTGCAGCAGTTGCAGCTCGCCGTGGTCTTCCACTGGACGAAGTTGCTCCAGCAGCTATGTTGCGTCACATCCAGACCCAGAAGGCTGGTGCTTAATCAATGGCTAAGAACATTGTTCCAAGCGACGTCACTCTGGAAATCACCCAGATCAAGTCCATCATTGGTGGTAGCCAGGTTCAGCGCGATATCGTTCGCTCACTGGGTCTGAAGCGTATCGGACACACCGTTGTCCGCACCGCTGACCCTGTGACCGTAGGTATGGTCAACAAGGTCCCACACCTGTTGAAGGTAGAGGAGGCTAAGTAAAGATGGCTATCAAAGAATCCGCACTTAAGATCCACCACCTGCGTCCCGCTGAAGGTGCCAAGAAAGCTAAGACCCGTGTTGGTCGTGGCGAGGCATCCAAGGGTAAGACTGCAGGCCGTGGTATGAAGGGCACGAAGGCTCGCTACCAGGTCAAGGCAGGCTTCGCAGGTGGACAGCTTCCGCTGCACATGCGTCTGCCAAAGCTGCGAGGCTTCAAGAACCCATTCCGCGTCGAGTACCAGGTTGTAAACCTGGACAAGATCTCGGAATTGTTCCCAGAGGGTGGCGAAGTCACCGTCGAGGCACTTGTTGCTAAGGGCGCAGTTCGCAAGAACCAGCCAGTCAAGGTGCTTGGCACCGGCGACCTAACGGTCAAGGTTGACGTAAAGGTTAACGCCTACTCGACTTCCGCAACCGAGAAGATCGCTGCTGCTGGCGGCAAGGCAGAAACCCTCTAAATCAGGGTTTGAGCTTAAGCTAAATCCCCGGTGAGCTTGTTTAGACAAGCCCACCGGGGATTTTCTTATCTTTCATTATGCGAACTATGACGCGAAGTAAATCCACGTAAGACGCCGATTTTATGCCCATAAGGCTAAAAAAGCGGCTGCTGACTGTGTGGCGTATTTGGCACGATAGTACATTAGACGGCTAGAATCATTAGGTCATAGCAAGAGTCTTTATCTAGACTCAGGCACATACTTCAGGAGGACGCTTGTTCAGCGCCATAGCCCGAGTTTTTCGGACGCCTGACCTGCGCAACAAGTTGCTTTTCACCCTCGGGATCATTGCGATCTATCGAGTCGGCGTTTTCATTCCGGCCCCGGGTGTCGATTACAGCAACGTTCAGCAGTGTCTGGCGATGGGTTCAACCACCGGTGGTCTTTATCAGTTCGTTAACCTCTTCAGTGGCGGCGCCCTGTTGCAGGTATCGATCTTTGCCATGGGTATCATGCCGTACATTACGGCGGCCATCATTGTGCAACTATTGCGTGTGGTGATCCCGCACTTCGAAGAGCTGCATAAAGAAGGCCAAGCAGGCCAAGGCAAACTGACCCAGTACACCCGCTACCTGACCATCGCGTTGGCTCTGCTTCAGGGCACCACGTTGATCACCTTGGCGCGTACCGGCGGACTTTTCCCGAGCTGTACACTTCCGCTGATCCCAGATGATTCCATCATCGTGATCTTGCTGATGATCTTCGCACTGACCGCAGGCACCGGCCTGATCATGTGGATGGGCGAAATGATCACCGAGCGCGGTATCGGCAACGGCATGTCCATCCTGATCTTCATCTCGATCGCTTCGGGCTTCCCATCCGCCATGGGTGCTATCCAGCAGTCGCAGGGTTGGGGCACCTTCCTTGGTGTTATCGCCGTGGGCTTGTTGGTGATTGCACTTGTGGTGTTCGTGGAGCAGTCTCAGCGCCGCGTTCCGGTGCAGTACGCCAAGCGCACCATCGGGCGACGTACCGTGGGCGGAACGTCCACCTACATCCCGCTGAAGGTCAACATGGCGAACGTGATCCCAGTGATCTTCGCCAGCTCGATTCTTGCGCTGCCGCAGATGATCGTCTCGTTCAATCAGAACGATGACGGCACACTGCCCGAATGGGCGATGTGGTTGCAGACCCACTCGGCGTCCTCCTCGCCGTGGTACATGCTTGTGTACACGCTGTTTATCATTGGCTTCACCTACTTCTATGTCGCGATTACCTTCAATCCAGTTGAGGTCTCGGACAATATGAAGAAGTACGGTGGTTTCATCCCAGGCATTCGTGCCGGTAAGCCAACCGCAGATTACCTGCAATTCGTGATTTCACGAATCACTTTTGCGGGCGCCTTGTATCTGGCGTTCGTTGCGTTGATCCCGCTGATCGCCTTCGTGCTGTTCAACGCTGACCAGAACTTCCCATTTGGCGGCACCTCGATCCTCATCATGGTTGGTGTGGGTCTGGAAACCGTCAAGCAAATCAATGCTCAAATGCAGCAACGAAACTACGAAGGGCTACTGCGATGAGTCGACTGCTAATTATCGGTCCGCCAGGTGCCGGCAAAGGCACCCAGGCAGTGAAGATCTCCGAGCGTTTGGAGATCGTCGCGATCTCCACCGGTGACATCTTCCGCGCCAACGTCAAGGGCGGCACCCCACTGGGTGTCGAAGCCAAGAAGTACATTGACGCCGGCAACTTCGTCCCAGACTCGGTCACCAACAACATGGTTGAAGATCGTCTGGCACAAGAAGACGTAGCTAACGGCTTCTTGCTTGATGGCTACCCACGCACCAGCGCACAGGTTGATGCTTTGGATGCAATGCTCAAAGCTCAGAACGTTGAGTTGGATGCAGTCTTGCAGCTCACCGCAGATGATGATGAGCTCGTAGCTCGTCTGCTCAAGCGTGCAGAAATCGAAGGCCGTGCAGATGATACCGAAGAGGTCATCCGTCACCGCCTGAGCCTGTACAACGAAGAGACCCGCATCGTGGTTGAACGTTATGAAGAGCGTGGCATTGTCCGCAAGGTAGATGGCCTCGGTGCCATTGACGAGGTCACCGAGCGCGTGCTCGCAGCCTTGAACGTCAGCGCCTAGCAAATACCAGTTCACACATAGGGACCGAGCCACAACCAGCCTGTGCAGGCCGTGGCCCGGTCCCTATGTAGTTTCAGCGAAGTAAACAACCCGCCCTGCGGATTGTAAAGATAAGAATTAAGGAGTATCACCTTGGCTCTAGGTCAGCCGCGAATTGAGTACAAAACTAATTCGCAGATACTAAAGATGCGCGAGGCCGGTCTGGTTCTCGCCGAAGCACTGGATGAAGCCAGTGCTGCTGCCCGCCCGGGCGTCACCACCAAGTCAATCGACGCGATCTTCGCGAAGGTGCTTGAACGCCACGGAGCGACCAGTAACTTCTTGGGATACCACGGCTTCCCGGCTTCCATCTGCGCCTCGGTCAACCACGAGGTTGTCCACGGTTTCCCGAGCGACTATGAACTCAAAGATGGCGACGTGCTCAAGATTGACGGCGGCGCGATTATCGACGGCTGGCACTCCGACTCGGCTCGCACCGTACTGATTGGCAACGTTGATCCTGCCGACCAGCGTTTGAGCGAGATTACCGAGCAGGCTATGTGGGCCGGCATTGCCGCGTTCTCCAAGGCACGCTTCATCGGCCAGATCGGTGAAGCCATCGATGACTTTGTCTCGGCTCAGCCAGGTGCCCCGCTGGGGATCCTGGAAGACTACTGCGGCCACGGCATCGGTTCGGCGATGCATATGGCTCCGGATGTACTGAACTACAACACCGGGCACCGCGGCCCACGCATCAAGCCAGGCATGGCCTTGGCTATCGAGCCGATGCTGGTTCGCGGCCAGATCGCCACCTCGGTGCTGGAAGATGACTGGACCGTCGTCACCGACGACAAGGCCAACGCCTCGCAGTGGGAGCACACCGTGGCTATCCACCTCGGTGGCATTTGGGTACTCAGCGCCCATGACGGGGGAGCCGCTGGACTGGCACCATTTGGCGTCACTCCATCGCCCATCACAGCGTAATTCGTAGTTCCGGTACCCACGAGGTGCCGGAACTAACATTTTTAGTGCGCCCTTGGATTTGTCCTAGGCTCTGCTGATGGCGTATTCTTAATTTTTGGTTGTCTATTTAATGCGCCTAAAACTCTCAAGAGCTTTGGCGAAGTTGAAGCAATCAGAACCAATTACTTGTTAATGGAAAATCATTGACAACAAAAGTTAGCGGGGAAAATGGGCAAGAAGGAAGGCGTCATCCAGGTAGAGGGCTCTGTGTCCGAAGCGCTGCCGAACGCGATGTTTCGCGTAGAGCTGCCAAACGGTCACGTAGTACTTGCAACTATCTCGGGTAAGATGCGTCAGCACTACATTCGTATCCTCCCAGAGGATCGTGTGCAGGTTGAAATGAGCCCATACGACCTCAACAGAGGCCGTATCGTTTACCGCTACAAGTAAATCTGCAGTCCATAGACATTTTTGACGGACGTTGACGAGAAATCGTTCCTGACGTCCGTCTGACTAATGTTCTTGGGACAAACTGCTTGTTTACTGCTCCACACAATAACTGCAACCGCCAAAGGACAAAGCCTTGAAGGTTAACCCTAGCGTGAAGCCGATCTGCGATAAGTGCAAGGTGATCCGTCGTAATGGCGTGGTCATGGTGATCTGCGAAAATCCACGCCACAAGCAGCGTCAGGGCTAATTCCGTTCTTCGGAATTTCCCACGCGTAGTCATATAGGCAGTACCGTATCGAGAAATCGGTGCATACCCCCGGGTTCGGAGGCCGGGGCCAGGAGAAATCCTGGGTGGTACTGTTCCAGACCTCCGTTGGTTGAAAGGTAGCCACTTGGCTCGTTTAGCAGGCGTGGACATTCCACGCGAGAAGCGCGTAATTATCGCGCTGACTTACATCTACGGCGTGGGCAAGACCCGTGCAGAAGAGACCCTCGCAGCGACCGGCATCAGCCCGGACACTCGCGTGAAGGATCTCAGCGACGCTGAACTCGTTCAGTTGCGTGACTTCGTCGAAGGCACTTACAAGGTTGAAGGTGACCTGCGCCGTGAGGTTCAGGCCGACATCCGCCGTAAGGTCGAGATCGGATCCTACGAAGGTATTCGTCACCGTAAGGGCCTGCCGGTCCACGGTCAGCGCACCAAGACGAACGCACGCACCCGCAAGGGACCGAAGCGTACCGTCGCAGGTAAGAAGAAGACTCGCTAAATCTTAGCGATCTAGTTCAAATACTTTTTTCGTAGGAGAAGAAATGCCCCCTAAGACTCGTGGAGCGGTACGTAAGCCGCGTCGCAAGGACAAAAAGAATATCGCGATGGGACAGGCGCACATCAAGAGCACCTTCAACAACACCATCGTATCGATCACCGATCCNNACTGGCGCTGTGATCTCGTGGGCTTCGGCCGGCGAGGTAGGCATGAAGGGTTCACGCAAGTCGACCCCATACGCCGCTCAGATGGCTGCTGAATCTGCCGCTAAGCGCGCGCAGGAGCACGGCATGCGCAAGGTTGACGTTTTCGTCAAGGGCCCGGGCTCGGGACGCGAAACCGCGATCCGCTCGCTGCAGGCTGCTGGCCTTGAGGTTGGATCCATCTCGGATGTTTCCCCAAGTGCTCACAACGGTTGCCGCCCATCAAAGCGTCGCCGCGTCTAATTGATTCGCTAGGCTGAGCCTGAAGAAGTCACCGAGCCATTCGAGAGAATGGGTCGGTGACGTTCTTGGACTCTCTTGCCTGCAACAGACGAACGGCCAACTGGCTACCGTCGTTTCCACCCCCGTGAGGCGTCATATAGCGGACGCTCGCTGAAAGGAAATGTAAGTGCTCATTACGCAGCGCCCAACCCTGACCGAAGAAGTAGTTTCCGAGAATCGCTCCCGGTTCGTCATTGAACCGTTGGAGCCAGGCTTTGGTTACACCCTAGGCAACTCACTACGCCGTACCCTGTTGTCCTCGATCCCCGGTGCAGCTGTCACCAGTGTTCGAATCGACGGAGTACTGCACGAGTTCTCTACCGTAGCCGGCGTCAAGGAAGACGTCACC
>DNHA01000297.1 GCA_003486025.1 Micrococcaceae bacterium
CGGCCGATCCAGTTCTTCTGCATCAGCAGCACGCGCTCAGGCCAGTGGCCCTTGAGCCCGTCCATATCTTCGAGCAGGCGATCGGCGTAATCGGTGATCTTGAAGTACCACTGGTTCAGGCTCTTCTTGGTCACCGCGGTGCCGCAGCGCTCACAGGCACCGTTGACGACCTGCTCATTAGCCAGCACGGTCTGGTCCGTCGGGCACCAGTTCACCGGGTGGTCCTTGCGGTAGGCCAGGCCCTTTTCGTAGAACTTATTAAACAGCCACTGGGTCCAGCGGTAGTATTCCGGATCCGAGGTGTGCAGCCGGCGATCCCAGTCGGCGGAGATCGCGTAGCGCTTGAAGCTCTCGGCTTGGGTGTCGATGTTCTTGTAGGTCCACTCCGCCGGGTGCGCATTGCGCTTGATCGCGGCGTTTTCCGCTGGCAGGCCGAAGGAATCCCAGCCGATCGGATGCATGACGTCATAGCCACGCAAGCGCCAGTAGCGCGACACCACATCGCCCATCGCAAAAGCCTCAGCGTGGCCCATATGCAGGTCACCGGAGGGGTACGGGAACATATCCAGCACGTAGCGACGCTCGCGGCTGCCGTCATCGGCGGGCTTGAACACTTCAAGTTCATCCCATACCGGCAGCCACTTGGACTCGAGGTCCTTAAAATCGTAGGTTCTGGGTTCGTTCGTCGATGATGTCACTGAGCTCTTCTCACACACTTGCGGAAAAATTTCCTGACGGAAAACTTGGTTCGGGTCCAGACACAACAAAAGCCCCCAAATCACCACTCGGGGGTACGGCCATCGGCCGTGCTTAGCCTAGGTTGCGCTGAAAATGCATAGACCGATTCTATCGCAGTTCAACTCGCAACGGCGCATCCGTGAAATACCGGCTGCACCACCGTTCCGAGGCCAACGCGGGCACCCCTGGCGCCGGCGCCCGATGAATTCGCGCCCCGCTTATCCACAGCCGGCACCGGCCGTGGCCCAGCACCTCGCTGCCGGGTCGAGGATAGCTTCATGAACACCGCCGCACTGATCGCCACCTTGCACTGCCTGTGTGCCTCCCCGCTCCGGCTCGGGACGCAGCTGACCGCTGCCATGGTGCTGCGCTTGGGCTCTTTGGCGCTGGCCCTGTTCACCGCCATTGGCCAGCTGGTGCATCAGCAGCGCGATCCACGCCTGGTGCTTGCCTACTGCGACCTGGTGGAAAAATTTGCCCAGCAGATCCACCGCGAACAACTGGCCACCGCCCTTGATGCCGAGCTGCGCGGTGCGCACGCGCTGAGTCTTGAAACTTTCGATCAGCTGCGCGCCGGCACCTGCGTACTGGAGGGTGAACCTGAACTGGCTGCAGGCCGGTGCTGCTACAAATCTGCCGGAGACTTGCTGGCCGCGTGGTTGGGGCTGAACTATTTCGAGGCCCAGCGGCGCATCGACGACGCCCACCTGCTCATCGGCCGGCGCACCGCGCAGGGCGAGCCTTGCGCACCACGCTTGCCCCAGCTGGCCAGGCTCTATGCCGCCGGCGGCGCAGACCGGCGCAGCATCGCGGCCACCGCCCGCAGACTTGAAAAACTCGAGCCCCCAGACACTATCTTCGACGGCGCACCGGTCGAGCTGACCGCCAGGGACACCGACGGACAACTCCTGGAGGTCCACGCCGCCCGTGCCTTGGCGCAGCTCGGTCCCAATGCTGCCCGCAAGGAGATCAGCACCCGGATCGGAATCTACAGGCAGCTGCACTGCGGGAAACAGCCACCGGCGCTGGGCCTATTCATCGGCCCGGTTATCCAGGGAGTTCACGAATTCACCCTGCGCACCTTGGCCGCCGACGCCCAGGTGATCCGTTCGATCCGCGTGCAATCGGCAGATTGGCGCACCCAGGCAGGCAAGGCCGCGCGTAGCGCAGGCGCATAACCTGCCGGTGGCGTACCTGCACCGCCAGAACCGCCAGCGCAGCAGCCAGCTGCTGATGCGGCGGCAACGCAAAGCGACCCGCCATGGTTGCAGCCCGAGGCACCGATGCCTGCGTGGGCCACGCCGGCGGAGAAGGAATCTGACGCCGAGGGCACCGCGAACTGCGCCACGCAGCCCGAACCAACGGGCAGTCTCAACGCGGTGCTCTCCCCCGAGCTGCGCGCACTGAACGCCTTCATGGCCATCCTCACCTCGCCTGCCACCGGCGGCAAATTCAAGCCAGTCATTCCACGCATCTTCGTTTACATGTGGCTAAGCGACCTGCAGAATCTCGCCGAAGCCCACGCCGTCACCTCAAATGGGGTGGACCTGCCGCCCGGCGAACTGCGGCGCACGTTGGCGAACGCCAAGATCATTCCGGTGGTCCTGGGCGGCAACAGCCAACCACTGGATCTGGGCCGATCCAGACGCTATCACGAAGGGTACGTCAGGGCGGCAGTGTTAGCGCGCGATCGCGGGTGCATCGTGCCTGACTGCACCACGCCGCCGGATCACGTAGAAATCGACCACTATCAACGCTCGTGGGCCGACGGCGGGACCACCAGTGTGCAGTCCGGGGCAGGATTGTGTCCCGAGGGCCATCACAGCCGCCACGTGGATCAAATTAAGGTCGTCGACGTCGATGGCCTGCCCCATGTGATCCTGCCAGCACATCTTGACCCTGAGCAAAAACCTCGGCGCAACACCTATTGGGGAGCCCTGCAACTGGAAGACGCCCCCGACCGGCAGACAACGCCAGCGGATCCACCCGATCCACCCGAGGAAAGTTAACCAGCAGACCGTGCCCGCCGAACCCCCAAATCCCCCACCGGCTGGCACCCGAAAAACGCAGACCCCGAACCCTTTGCTCATGGGTTCGAGGTCTGCGTTAGTGCGCGGAGAAGCTGATCAGGCTTTGGTGTCTTCGTCTACCCAGTCAAAGGTGCGAGTCACGGCCTTCTTCCACAGGCGCAGGCTGCGTTCGCGCTCTGCGTCTTCCATTGCCGGCTCCCAGCGCTTGTCCTCAGACCAGTTCGATTCCAGCTCGCCAAGGTCCTTCCAGAAGCCCACTGCCAGGCCAGCTGCATAGGCGGCACCCAGTGCGGTGGTTTCGGTAACCTTTGGACGAACCACAGGTACCCCGAGAATATCTGCCTGGAACTGCATCAATGCCTCGTTGGCCACCATGCCACCGTCGACCTTCAACTCGGTCAGCGGTACCTCGGCGTCGGCATTGACCGCGTCCAGCACCTCACGGGTCTGGAATGCGGTAGCCTCCAATGCGGCACGGGCAATGTGGTTCTTGTTCGCAAAGCGGGTCAATCCCACGATCGCGCCACGTGCTTCGGCCCGCCAATAGGGTGCGAAGAGACCGGAGAAAGCAGGCACGATGTATACGCCGCCGTTGTTATCGACCTTGGCCGCCAGCTCTTCAATTTCCGGAGCGGTGGCGATCATGCCGATATTGTCGCGCAGCCACTGCACCAGGGAACCGGCTACCGCAATGGAGCCTTCCAGCGCGTAGACCGGAGCGTCGTCGCCGAGCTTGTAGGCCATCGTGGTCAGCAGCCCGTTGGACGAATGCACGATCTCGGTGCCGGTGTTGAAGATCAAGAAGCAACCGGTGCCATAGGTATTCTTCGCGGTACCCGCAGTGAACGCAGCCTGGCCGAAGGTGGCCGCCTGCTGGTCGCCGAGGATGCCGGCCACTGGCACTTCGCGCAGCAGCTGGTTGCCCGCCACGGTGCCATAGACCTCCGAGGAGGAACGGATCTGTGGCATCATCGATACCGGCACACCGAAGTCGGCAAGGATTTCTTCATCCCACGCCAGGGTCTTCAGGTCCATGAACAAGGTGCGCGAGGCATTGGTGACGTCGGTGACGTGCACCCCGCCGTCGATGCCGCCGGTCAGGTTCCACAGCACCCAGCTATCGGTGGTGCCGAAGATCAGCTCTCCGGCTTCGGCGCGTTGCCGTGCGCCTTCGACGTTGTCCAGGATCCACTTGATCTTGGTTCCGGAGAAGTAGGTTGCCAGCGGCAGTCCTACCCGGTCCTTGTAGCGATCTACTCCGCCGTGGGCAGCTAGCTCGTCGACGATCTCCTGGGTGCGGGTATCTTGCCAGACAATCGCGTTGTACACCGGTTCGCCGGTGTTCTTATCCCACACCACGGCGGTTTCACGCTGGTTGGTGATGCCGATGGCGGCCACCTGATCGTGGTGCAGGCCGGCTTGCGCCAGGGCCTCGACCATCACGGCGCTTTGGGTGGCGAAGATTTCCATCGGGTCATGTTCGACCCAACCGGCTTGCGGGTAATGCTGGACGAATTCACGTTGGGCGGTGCACACCACGTTGGCGTCACGATCAAAGATGATCGCCCGGGAACTGGTGGTGCCCTGATCGAGGGCAATGATGTAGTTCTTATTC
>DNHA01000246.1 GCA_003486025.1 Micrococcaceae bacterium
TCTTCAAGAAGATGGGCGTCGGCTCCCGCGTCCAAGCTGTCGCGCTGGCGCACAGCCATGGTGTGGCAAGCTCCACTTAGCCTCCCGGCATTGATGCTGGGCTTGGCGATGACCAGGACTGCGGACACAAACTGGTGCAGGGAAAATGCCGCACTCGAGCCCTCATCGCTATGGCCGGCCGACGGCTGACCGCGCTATTCGCCATGATCCGTGGCGTGTCATTTCATGATGTTCCGGAGCAGGAAATTGCTCCACGGTCTCCGGCCACGTCCCGCCGTGCTTCGGGCAAGCAATGGCAGGCACCATCCCTACGGCGAGTCCAGGCTCTAGCAACTATGGGCAACGAGGTGCAGGATAGGTTCCATGGATCCACAAGATGCTTTGATTCTTCCTGATGCCACCGCTTGGCGCGCTTGGCTTGATGAACACGAAGAAACCAGCGATGGCGTTTGGCTGGTAGTGGCAAAGAAGGGAACGACTTCTCCAACCTCGCTCGCTGTCGCACAAGCATTGCCCGAGGCGCTTTGCAGCGGATGGATCGATGCCATTCGTCGCAAGCGCGATGAGACGACCTTCCTTCAGCGTTATACACCTCGGCGGAAGACCTCTGTTTGGTCTCAGAGGAATACTGGATTTGCGCAGGAACTGATCAACCAAGGCCGCATGCGTCCGCGAGGGTATGCGGAGATCCAAAAGGCCAAGGACGATGGGCGGTGGGAACGCGCGTACCAAGGCCAAGCCACCGCACAGGTACCGCAAGATCTCCAAGATGCGCTGGACCGATCTCCTCTTGCTGCCAAAAATTTCGCCGCGTTGAAGTCCCAGCCGCGCTATCACATCCTGCATCAGCTGATGATTTCCCGGACCCAGAAGACCCGCAGCGCGCGGCTCGCCAAGTTCCTGGCCGAGCTGGAAGCCACGGACTCGGAGGGCTGAGCCGCCAACTCCCTGTCCACGATGTGCAAAACGGTCGGCGCTGCTATTGTGTGCGGCTCGCCTCGGTGATGGCGGTTCAGACGAAGGGCGCGGCACTGGTGCGAGGTATCAGAGCACCGGCGATTCTGTCATTTCATCTGGTTCCCTGGGTTATCAAGTTATTGAGCGGAACGTGTAGTTAGAAGGAGCGCAGTCATTAGTTGAGCGCCGAGGAGCAAATGTAGCGCCGATGAGTCCTTGCGCGAACGGCGTTGGCCCCAACCGTCGGTAGGACATGTCAGCATTTATTAGAACCTCGATCGAAGGATGTCAATTGGACTCTCAGCTTCCTCTGCGAATACTTGAAGCCGTTGGGCTGCTGCACCGTTTGGGCTACTACGCTCTGCGTATTTTGCCCGGAATCAATGCCTCAGGTACGGCCTGGCGGATTGTTATTTTCAACGTCACGGAATGGAATTTCGAGGATGAGTTCGGCGACCCCTATAACGCGGAAGAGCGCTGCCTGTACTCCACGGCTGGCCAAAACGTTTTCAATAATGACGTCCAATTTCCCGAAGACGTCAGCCATGTGAGCGTTGCGGAGGCAATTCTTGAGGCGATGCCCTCGCTGCAGCGCAGTACGGGTCAAGAGAGCGGAAACCAGCAATACACCAACTGGTACGCGATGCTTTTGTCCCAAGTTCATAGCCTGGCTGATCTCCCCGTTGCCTATGCCGATTACTTCGACGATTCACTCGGCTGGGAGCTGGGGTGGGGAAGCACGCGGCGTGTGCCCGAGCCACCGAAGCATCTGCCGGCACCCAAGCCCAGTAAACGTGCCGACAGCGACGAGCACTACGTGCTCGAGCTCTGCGATCAGGTGCTGGCGGCAAAGCGGACAGGCCAGCAAACGTTCCCCTGGCTGGTCGGCGACCCATCGATAACGAACGGAAAAGTTAAGCCACTTCCGGTGGACGGTTATTGGGCTGAACTCGGAATAGTCGTGGAATATCACGAAAGGCAGCACACCGAATCGGTGCCATTTTTCGACGACAAGATGACGGCGAGCGGACGGCGACGCGGCGACCAGCGCAGGATCTACGATGCCCGTAAAGCAGAACTCATCCCGGAGCACAATTTGAAGCTTGTCATCATTGATTTTAAGAACTTCAGCAACAAGCGCGGCAAGATCGTTCGGAAGCCGAGCGAAGATTTGAAAATCGTCGAATCGATGCTCTCACAGGTTATGGAAGATTCCGCAGGAGATATCACAAGATAAAGATCGCAGAACTACCTGCAGGGCCAATCAGAACGGCAAGGCTGGGATGACACTTCCGGATCTGTGTTTTAGTTGGTCGGTGCGAGTACCTGCGGCGACTGAGCCGCTCCCCCGGCCACGATGTGCCACACGGTCGGCGTTGCTATTTGGTGCGTATTGCCTCGGTGATAGTGGTTCCCACATAGAGCACAGCGCCGGAAAGAAGCACCAGTCCACCGGTGATTCCACCGCCCAAGATGAGGCTGGCGAGGCCGAGAACCATCACTGTGCATCCCAAATACATGAAGATCGACGAGCTGGTATTCGCCTGAGTTTTTCCGGACATTTTCACGTTTTCTACAGGCTGCGACATGCCTAAACTCTAACATCTTGATAATCAGATTGTCCTCATGAAGCGACCGATTCGCCTAATCAACTCGTGCTTCACACTAGGACTGGGCACTTGCACGGCGGGGCAAAGATGCGCAGAATGAACTTTGAGGCTCACCCCGGACAACTACGGCACCGGTGCGATCCATACGGGAGGAACCCTTTGACTTTACGCGTGCTCGTCCCCAATGGCCGGCTCTTGGCGAAACTCGACGTACCCGGCGTCACTCCGATCTACTGGCACCTCAACGACTCGGTCGAGGAAGCCCCGGAAGCAGATGTGCTGATTACCGAACGTCCGTTGTTGGTCGAACGGCGCGCTCGGGTCTCTCGAATTCCGGGATTGCGCCACGTGCATCTGCTCTCCCTCGGGTACGAATGGGTTCTGGAACATCTGACTCCCGACGTTAGTTTGAGCAATTCCCGCGGTGCGGTAGAAGATGCCACTGCTGAGCACACGCTGGCTCTGGTGTTGGCTTCTCTGCGCGAGCTTCCCGCAGCAGGAGTTCAACAACAAAAGCAAGTTTGGAATCCGCTGTGGGGTGGCACTCTGCACGGAGCCACCGTTTTATTGTTGGGATTTGGCGGGGTTGGACAAGAGATCTACCAACGCCTTCTGCCCTTCAAACCCAAGGAGGTGTTCGCGGTAGCCAGCAGTGCTCGGCAGCTCGACGACGGCACACAGGTCCATGGGATCGATGAGATGCCAGATCTTCTGCCACAAGCGCAGCTCGTGATCGTGGCCCTGCCAGACGCCCCGTCCACGCGCGGAATCGTCGATGATAAATTTTTAGCGAGCATGCCAGATCGATCCCTGCTGGTGAATGTCGGACGCGGACCCGTGGTCGACACCGAGGCACTGCTCTTCGAGCTCCAGTCAGAAAGACTGTGCGCGGCGCTGGATGTCACCGACCCGGAACCGCTACCCGAAGCACACCCCTTGTGGACGGCACCAAATTGCTTGATCACCCCGCATATAGCTGGAAATACGTCGAAGTTCATCGATCTTGCGATGAACTTGGCCGTGGAACAGGTCAAGCGCTTGGCCGTCGGGCAGGAACCACTTCATCTGGTGCGTGTGGTTGGTCCGGCGAATTAGAAACTCCCAATCACCGGTTTTACCTGCTCGTTTGGGGTGCATGACTTAGGCTAGTTCCTACGATGGATATCAGGCAGAAAACTCATGACACCGGCGGCCGAGAGCGCGCAATCATCGAGCAGAATCGTACCGGCGAGGACGATTTTCGTATCGATATCGAACGCATCCGCTTCTCTCCATACTTCTCGCGCCTATCGGCGGTCACCCAAGTCATTCCGCAAGCAGGTTCGGGCACCACGGTGCATAACCGGCTGACTCACTCATTGAAGGTTTCCGCCGTGGCACGCAGCATCGCCATCCGGTTGCGCACCGCAGACGAGGAGACCCGCAACCTTGTCGCGGAACTAGGCGGTTGCGATCCGGTCGTCGTCCAGGCGGCGGCTGCCGCCCACGATTTGGGCCACCCTCCTTTCGGACATTTGGGCGAACAAGAACTGGACCGGGTGGCCCGCAACATTTTGGGGTTGCCCGACGGTTTTGAGGGCAACGCGCAAACCTTCCGTATTTTGACCGCGCTGGATAGTTGTGGTGCTACGGCGCGTGGGATGAATCTGACCCGTGCGGTGCGTGCCGCGGTGCTGAAATATCCTTGGACGCGAAACGAGTGGCGCACCATGGCACCGATTTCCTCGGAGTTGCTTCCCCGCGGGGTGGGTACCGATCCAGCGGCAGGCGCCATCAAGTATTCTGCCTACGATATTGAAGCCGCCGAGATGCGTGACGTGCTCTCGGTGTTCCCCGCCGTCGCCAAGTACCAGCAGACCGTTGAAAGTTCGGTCATGGATATCGCCGATGACATCGCCTACGCGGTTCATGATCTGGATGATTTTTACCGCGCGGGAATTTTGCAGTACACCACGGTGTCCGCCGAATTCCGGGCCTGGCTGGAGCAGACCGAACAGTTGGCCGCCTTGCGCCAAGCAGATCTGGACCAGCGCAAGCCGGGCCATGCACTGGAAATGACCTGGCGTCGCGCCTTCGCCAAGGATCCATGGATTGCCGACGCGGATGCTTTCCGTGACTCGGTGCAGCGTGTAGGACATGACCTGGTTGAGGGGCTGCTGGCGGTTCCTTACGATGGAGGGTTAGAAGCTGACCGCGCCGTGACCGCATTTTCCCGCCGGTGGATCGACCGGTTGCAAGAATCGGTGACCGTGGAACGTACGCCAACGATCCGCAGCGGACATGTGCGGCTCACCAAGGAGGCGTGGCATGATGTGGGCGTGCTGAAGTTTGTGCACTCGCGCTTCGTCTTGGATCGCTCGGACTTAGCCGTGTACCAGCGCGGGCAGACTCGCATCATCAAGTCCTTGGCCGAAGGATTTAACTCATGGCTTAATGACCCCGATGATGCGGCGCGTGCGCCGCGCCGCCTTCTGGACTCCGTTCAGGCCGCCACCGAGGAATACCGGCAGTTGCGCGCGCACTC
>DNHA01000278.1:0-749 GCA_003486025.1 Micrococcaceae bacterium
AGCTTCGCCGCAGCGGCGATCGCCATCGTCATTCTGGCCGCGGTGATCGGTACTTCGGTCATTACCCGTTCGGCCACCGAATCCATGGACCTGGTGCCGGTCATCATCGGCACGATACTCGGCCTGGGCACGCTTAAATGGTTGATCGGGCTGGCTTCCACCGACCGTTCTCCGAGCCAGGAGGAAGAACCGTCCGCGGGCCCGTCCCGCCGTAAATTCCTGGTGGCTTCCTCGCTTTCCCTGCTCGGTGCTGCCATCGCCGCCGGCGTGGGAACCTCGATTGCGGCGACACGAAATGCGGCTGAATCCGCACGCCTTGCTCTGGGTTTACCGGCACCTAAGGCCAGGGCAGCAAAGATTCCCAAGGGCGCTCAGGTAGATCTCAAGGGAATGCCCAAGTTCGTCACACCCAACGAAGATTTCTACCGTATCGATACAGCACTTTCTGTACCACGCATTGACCCGGCCGAATGGTCGCTTCGCGTGCACGGCATGGTCGACAACGAATTCACCATGAGTTTTGACGAACTGTTGGGCGAAGAACTCGTCGAAAGCTACCTGACGCTCACCTGTGTTTCCAACCCGGTGGGCGGAGACCTGGTAGGCAACGCCAAATGGCTGGGCTACCCGTTGCGGAAATTGCTGGAACGAGCAGGACCGCAAGACGGTGCCGACATGGTGCTGTCTACCTCCATTGATGGATTCAGCGCCTCCACGCCGCTGGAAATACTCACCGATGACCGCATGGC
>DNHA01000278.1:840-1241 GCA_003486025.1 Micrococcaceae bacterium
GTGCGCATGGTGGTGCCCGGACTCTATGGCTATGTCTCCGCCACCAAGTGGGTCGTTGATCTTGAAGTGACCCGATTCGGCGAAAAGGACGCTTACTGGACCACGCGCGGGTGGTCCGAGCGCGGCCCCATCAAGATGTCGTCCCGCGTAGATGTACCGCGCTCCTTCACGAAGCTCCCGCCGGGAGAAGTGGTTATCGGCGGCACTGCGTGGGCACAGACCATCGGCATTTCCAAGGTCGAGGTCAAGGTCGATGATGAGCCGTGGCAGAAGGCTGAGCTGGCAGAAGAAGCCACGCTGGACACCTGGCGCCAGTGGCGTTACGTCTGGAAGGGCGGCAGCCCGGGCAACCACTCGGTCACCGTGCGCGCCTACAATGCCGAGGGTGAAATGCAGACCAG
>DNHA01000278.1:1301-7781 GCA_003486025.1 Micrococcaceae bacterium
GCCTTCTGAGCGGACCGCGTTCAGGGCATAAAAATTGACCGGCACAGCAGCGCCGGTCAATTTTTGCGGGTCGCTAAATACTAGAGCTCGACGATTTCAAATTCCATCAAGTCTGCGCCCTGCGCGACTGGCTTCTTGTCGCTTCCCGCATGGGCGGCCTCTGAACGCTGGTCCCGCCAGTTTTCAAAATCTTCGCGGGTGGCCCACTGGGTGAAAACAAAGTATCGATCTTCGCCTGCTACTGGACGCAGCAGCTTGAATCCTTCAAAGCCGGGCGAGCTGTCCACCGAGTTTTTGCGAGCGGCGAAACGCTTCTCCAGTTCGGGACCGGCCTCGGCTGGTACCTTCAACGCGTTGATGACAACAATCGACATGTTTCTCCCTTAACTGCCCGGTAAATTCCGGGCCACCTATGGTTCCTCTTTCTTAGCCTACATCTCGTTTCCTAGGCCACAGCGTCTTGTTTCGCTTGCAGCCGTTCCAGCTTGGATTGCCGGGCAATGTGGTTTGAGTTGTTCACCGCGATGTACCACGAAGCACCAACGATGAGCAGGATCAAAGACATTCCAATCCCACTGGCTAGATCAGGGGCAAACATTATCGGATTGATAATGGAAACAACCACCACAACCACGCCGACCCACTGGGCAACCTTGGTGAACCCTGGCCGCGCACGGCCAATCAGAAATGTCAGGAAACCTAGAATCAAGAACGGCAACGCGATGAAGCGGACTATATGTATGAAGTCCACGTTCTGGAACATTCCACCGGTGAATTTCATGGACGCGCCAGCCGCTTCACTGACTAAGAGAACAAAGACGCTCATGACCACCGCACCAAAAGTAGCGATGACCACCTGAACGTAGTTGAAAGGCATCTTGTACTTCATTTCAGCACCCATGGCTGAACATCTCCTCGACCACTCGAAAATGGAAAACCCTCCAATTTCAATGTACTCCCGTTTAGGCACCTTGAACCCAAGAGTTTTTCTTTGCCTGCCCGGTACCCGTGGGATGCTTGAAGTATGGACTTAGAGATCACCCGTGCACTGAGCATTCCTGAATCGGAGCTCAACTGGCGGTTCTCGCGTTCTTCTGGTCCCGGAGGGCAACACGTCAACACAACGGATAGTCGCGTTGAGTTGTCGTGGTCAGTTACCGGTTCACGAGTACTGAGCGATTATCAACGCGAGCGCCTAACGACCAAGCTAGATACAAGGCTCATTGCTGGCATCATCACCGTCAGCGCCTCGGAGCAACGTTCCCAGCTACGCAACCGCGAGCTTGCCCTGCAGAAACTCACTAACATCATCTCAACTGCGCTAGCACCGGATGGGCCGAGCCGGCGCGCCACGAAGCCCACTAAGGGATCACAGCGACGCCGACTCGCGACAAAGTCACGTCGTTCCGAAACCAAGACACAGCGAAAACGCCCTTCGGCTGACTAGCTCTATGCCCAACCGCCAGTAGTCGGTTATGTGTAGCAAATCAGTTTAGACACTTTCATAAATCCGCCGCCGGGTTTGTTTGTTGAGCTTTTGCCTAACGCAACACCACGGTCCGTGAACCGTTGAGAAATACGCGGTCTTCACAGTGCCAGCGCACCGCATCCGAGAGTGCCTTGCATTCGGTATCCCGGCCGGCGGCCACGAGATTCTCCGGTCCGTAACTGTGATCTACTTCCTGAACCTGTTGAGCAATAATGGGCCCTTCATCCAGTTCACTGTTGACGTAGTGCGCAGTCGCACCTACGGTTTTCACACCACGTTCGAACGCTTGGTGGTAGGGCTTAGCCCCTTTGAAAGAGGGAAGGAATGAATGGTGAATGTTGATTGCCCTACCGGTGAGCTTCCTAGTCAGGTCGTCGGAGAGGACCTGCATATACCTAGCAAGTACCACCAAATCGATATCAAAACGGTCTACTAGTTCCATCAACTTCGTTTCTGCTTCGGGCTTTGTTTCCGCGGTGACCGGAATGTGGAAGAACGGTATCCCATTCCATTCAACCTGCTGCCGGTGGTCTGGATGGTTTGAGACCACCGCCGCAATCTCCACTGGCAGTTCACCCATTCTGGCGCGGAACAATAGATCATGCAGGCAGTGCCCGAATTTCGAGACCATGACAACTACGCGCTTCTTCTTTCCCACAGCACGCATTCCCCACTGGGCCTGGTATTCCTGCGCGAGCCCTTCGAGGCTCGCTTCAAGTTCGGCAATGTCTTGAGTGGTATCGGGCTGATTGCAGATTTCGAATTCAATTCTCATGAACAAGGTGCCTGAACGCTGGTCATCATGTTGCTTGAGTTCGCGAATGTCTCCCTGGTGCTTCAATAGCAACCCGGTAACAGCATGGACGATACCTGAACGCTCGGCGCAGGTGAAAGTCAGGACGTAGATATTGTTTGGTTCGGTCATTGTGCCGCTCCTTAATAGTTCACCGAGATTACGGGGCCGTCCGCCATGAGTCATGCTTGGGGAAAAACGAGCCAAGCAGGGCCGCGGTTTTCATTGGCAGAGATAAAAGATTTGAGAGGAAAAGCTGGTTGGAGTTTGGTGATGACCACCATCAAACTGAAAATAAACCAACGGAAGTGCCAGATATAAAACGTCTGATATATCAAAGTTTGATCACAAGTTTATGTGTGCGTCTATTGACCGTCAATAGGAATTTTCGACCATTTTTTACTAGGCCGTCACAGCACCGAACATGACCGGATCCATGCTTGAAGCAAATCGTGCTGGGTCACCATTCGGAGCGAGTGACTGACCATCGAGATGATCAGAAGAGCCTCTGCGAGATACTCTTTGCTTTAGGCAACTGATATTTCACAAGTGAATGAGAGCCACGTCCTGATGCCACGTACGCCCACACAAGCAACCACCAGCTCAATGGCCGACCGCGCCTACGACCTGCTGAGAGATCGACTTGTGCTACTGGAAATCGCTCCCACGCATCCCATTCATGAACCTGCTTTGGCTGGGGAACTCAACGTGGGACGTACCCCCATACGCGAAGCGCTGAAGCGTCTTGAAACCGACCATTTGGTTGTCTCCTACCCACGTCGCGGAACATTTGCCACCGCCGTAGACTTTCACGAACTGAACCAAATTTCTGAGATCCGCCAGGTACTCGAGCCAATGGCTGCGCACAATGCAGCGGCAAATAAGGATCCCGAGATTCGTGCCGAACTAGCCGAATACCTGAAGAAGATTGATTCCTTGGACGAATCTATGGATCAGCGCTCATTATTACTCCTAGACGTGCACATTCACCGGTTGATTTACCGCGCCAGCGCCAATAAGCATCTTGAAGAAACGCTGGTACGCCTCGATAATCTAGTCACCCGCATTTGGTGTTTAGTTATCGATCAAATGCCACCAATAGCCGAACACATTATTGAGCATTCAGCTCTTCTGAGAGCCATCTTGGATGGTGACGGCGCTAAAGCTGCACAGCTTGTTTCCGCTCACGTAGCCCACTTTGAGCAAGCCCTGCGAAAAGCACCATAAGCACCTACGAAGCCTCGTGACGCTCGGCAGCAACCAACTGGTTTTCAGCAAAGGTTTACTGCCGTGCATCTGAGTTTTCTGCTATCTACCGGCCGGTTCGGGTTCCGTTTGCGGATCCCGATCTTCATCAGTTTCGGTAGTATCAGTCGCTGACCGCATAGGTGTTTCCCCTAAACCGACGGCGGGATTCGCCTTGACGGTGACTATTGAATTTTCTCTAGTCATCAAGCTGAATTGTTCGCCGTCATGTCGTTCAAGGCCATCATCAACGGCCTGCTCAAGTACTTCGAGTGCCACCTTGCCGCGCAGTACCAGCGGATCACGGCTCAGATCTTTCCAGATAGCCACACAGAGCAACAGCATCACAAGCACAAAAGGCAACGCCGAGACAATGGTGATGTTCTTCAGACCATTCAGGGCTGCCTCTGGATGGTCTCCACCGGCCAGCAACATCACCGCGGCGACGGCACCTACCGAGACACCCCAGAAGATCACGGACTTCTTGCTCGGATCCTCGGCGCCTCGTTCGCTGAGCGCACCCATCACAATCGACGCGGAGTCTGCCCCGGTGACGAAGAAGATCGCGATGAGCACTACGGTGAGCACCATCAGCGCCGTGGCGAACCAGGCCGGGAAGGGCAACTTGTCCAGCAGATCAAAGAGCACCGAATCAAAAACGATATCCGGGGTTCCATCAATCATTTGTGCCATGGCTTGTCCCATGTCTCCACTGCGTTCGGCACGTTCCTGCAGTCCGATAGCTCCACCGCCAAAGATGGCGAACCAGAGCAACGTGACAGTTGAAGGCACGAGCAGGACACCTGTAACGAACTGGCGAATGCTTCGACCCCGCGAAATACGTGCAATGAACAACCCCACGAATGGCGTCCATGAAACCCACCATGCCCAGTAGAAGATGGTCCATGAAGATAGCCACGTGGCCATAGTGTCGTCACCCGAGGAAGCAGTGCGTGAGGCCATTTGCGGCAAGTCGCTAATGAAGGAACCCACTGCGTTGGGGATGATATTCAAGATAAACAGGGTTGGGCCACCAATGAAAACCACCAATGCCAAGATGACTGCCAGAACCATATTAATGTTTGAAAGCCACTGAATTCCGCGTTCAATTCCAGAGACTGCCGAGGCCACAAACATGGCCGTCAAAATAGCAATAATCAGCACTAACATGCCCGAGCCGACCTTATCGAGCATGCCAGCGGACTGGATACCGCCACCGATCTGCAATGCGCCGAGACCAAGCGAACAAGCTGAGCCAAAGAGCGTCGCCAGAATCGCCAAAATGTTAATCGTCTTACCGCCGGCACCGTGAACTACCCGTTCGCCAAAGACCGAGCTGAACATCGAGGAGAACAATTGCGGGCGTCCTAGACGGAAACTTCCATAGGCCATCCCCAACCCAACAATTGCGTACATGGCCCATGGAAAAAGTGTCCAGTGAAAGAGCGTGGTGCCCATCGCGGTTCCCACCGCGGCCGAAGTCTGACCGTCAACTGTTCCGGGCGGTGGCGACATGTAGAAGAATAATGGTTCGCCCACACCGTAAAAGACCAACCCGATGCCCATTCCGGTTGCGAACATCATGGAGATCCATGAAACCATGCTGAACTGCGGCTTCTCCCCATCCTTCCCTAACGGGATCCTGCCAAAACTCTTGGCGGCCACAACAAGCACAAAAACCGTGAACACCGTCGCTGCAATGACAAAGACCCAGCCCGTATTCGTGATCACCCAGTCCAGGGCGGAATTTGCCGCACTTCCCAAGCCGGTGGGGGAAGAAAATCCCCAGATAATAAAGGCCAACGTCAAGATTCCTGCTATTCCAAAGACCCAATAGTCTGTGCCCACGGCAAGATATCTCTTCGGCTTCCGTCTGCGCGCGGAATGAAGCTCGCTCACCAGATCTTGGACGGGTTGCTCGTTATTTTTCATGGCTTTCCTTTGTTGGCGGAGCTTTTCAACCGACAATCACTGAAGATCTTTTGCGTCGGTAGTTTTCGTCTTGATGGAGATTGCATCCGCCCACCGAGACGATGTTCCGTAGCCTGATGTCTTGATGTCCGCCAGTGCGGTCGATATGTGGTGAACCGGTGACCCATTTTTGGGCGCAACAAGTTCGGGCATGGACATCGTGGGATAATTCCGCCCCGAGAAGATGCGAGTCTCTTGGGGTTGGATAACGGGCACGAACAGATCTAAAAACCTGCTCGTGCCCGGCAAAGTGATGCGGGTTTAAGCGCGGATCATATTGTGTGGATCAAGGACAAACTTCTGTGCAGCGCCCTCGTCAAAGGCTGCATAGCCCTGCGGTGCATCACTCAGAGCGATAGCGGTCGCATTAACGTTTTTAGCGATGCTCACCTTGTCGGAGAGGATTGCCTGCATGAGCCCGCGGTGGTATTTCATTACCGGGCATTGGCCGGTAACAAAGGTATGGGATTTAGCGAAACCCAAACCAAAACGCATGGATAGAGAACCCTGTTTGGCTGCTTCATCTGAGGCACCTGGGTCGCCGGTGACATAGAGTCCCGGAATACCCAAGGCACCACCGGCACGGGTGATTTCCATCAGTGAGTTCAAGACGGTGGCAGGTTGCTCCGTCTTGGCATTTTGACCGTGTCCGCGAGCTTCAAAGCCCACGGCGTCAATTCCGCAATCCACCTCTGGAACGCCGAGGATTTGTGCAATCTGCTCGCCCGGGTCACCCAGGGAAACGTCTACCGTCTCGCAGCCAAAGCTCCTGGCTTGGGCTAGTCTGTCCGCGTTGAGATCACCGACGATAACCGTGGCAGCACCCAGAAGTTGGGCCGAGGTGGCAGCGGCCAGTCCGACTGGTCCGGCACCGGCGACGTACACCGTGGAACCAACCGTCACTCCGGCACCAATGGCGCCGTGGTATCCGGTGGGAAAAATATCCGAGAGCATGGTCAGGTCCAGGATTTTTTCCATGGCT